>NZ_JBOKYU010000026.1:0-31719 GCF_051972735.1 Laedolimicola sp.
CTCCAACGCCTTCACGGTATTTTCATAAGATCCAAAGGCCGTCAGCCGGAAATACCCCTCTCCGCTGGGTCCGAATCCCGATCCCGGCGTACCAACCACGCCCGCGTTCTCCAGCAGATAATCAAAGAACTCCCAGGAATTCATCTTATCCGGCGTCTTCAGCCAGATGTAAGGTGCATTTACGCCGCCGGATACGGTGTAGCCCGCATCCTGAAGGCCCTTAAGAATGGTCTTCGCATTGTTCATGTAGTAGCCCACCTGCTCCTTCAACTGCGCCTTACCGGCCTCAGAGTAAACCGCCTCACCGGCCCGCTGTACGATATACGGCGCTCCGTTGTACTTGGTACCGTGGCGTCTTGCCCACAGTGCGTGCAGGGATACATCGCCGCATTTCAGCTCCTTCGGGATAACCGTGTAACCAAGACGCACACCGGTGAAGCCTGCGTTCTTGGAAAAGCTGTGAAGCTCAATAGCACAGGTCTTCGCGCCCTCGCACTCATAGATGCTGTGCGGCACATTTTCCTCGGAAATATAAGCCTCGTAAGCTGCGTCATAGATGATGACCGCGCCTACCTTATTGGCATAATCTACCCACACCTGCAGCTGATCCTTCGTAATTGTGGAACCGGTCGGATTGTTCGGGAAGCACAGATAAATGATATCCGGCGTCTCCTTCGGAAGCTCCGGCGCGAAACCATTGTCCGCAGTACAGGGCATATAAATCACATTGCTCCACATCTCCGTCTTTGGATCATAGGTACCGGTACGTCCTGCCATGACATTGGTATCCACATACACCGGATATACCGGGTCGCACACTGCAATCTTATTATCCAGGCCGAAGATCTCCTGAATATTACCGGAATCGCACTTTGCGCCGTCGCTGACAAAGATCTCGTCCGGCTGAATATCAGCGCCTCGATCCTGATAATCATTTTTCGCAATGGCATTTCTCAGAAATTCATAGCCCAGATCCGGCGCGTAGCCATGGAAGGTTTCCGCGTGGCCCATCTCGTCCACCGCCTTATGCAGCGCCTCAATAATGGCCGGAGCCAGAGGCTGGGTCACATCGCCGATCCCCAGACGGATGATGGTCTTCTCCGGATGCTCCGCAGAATAAGCGGCTACTTTCTTACCGATGGTGGAAAAAAGATAGCTTCCCGGCAGTTTCAGATAATTTTCATTTACTTTATACATAATATTCACTCCTCTTTGTGCCTCCGGCACTTGAATTTCTTAACACTTCTAACGATCCTCGACGCTGGATCTCAGCTCCTCCGGATCAAATTCTCCGGTAAATGCAGTCGCCGCCGCGCCTGTCATATAAACACAGTTATCTGTCTCATCCCACTGAATTTCCAGGTCGCCTCCCAACAGATGCACGGTCACTTCCCGCTCTGCGCAGCCGTTCAGAATCGCGGCTACCGCCGTGGCGCAGGCGCCGGTTCCGCAGGCCATGGTTTCGCCGGATCCACGCTCCCAGACGCGCATTTTCAGATTTTTACGATCCATTCGTTCCACAAATTCGGTATTCACACGATCCGGAAAACGCTCATGCTGCTCAAATTTTGGGCCGATTTCCTCTATCTTTAAATCATCCACACCGTCCATAAACACAACTGCATGGGGATTGCCCATGGAGACACAGGTCATCTCATACACCTGATTGTCCACCACGATGGGAGCTGCTACCAGCTTATCCCCTTCGCCCACCACCGGAATCTCGGACGGCTTCAGGATAGGTTCCCCCATGTTTACACGGACTTTTTTTACCTTGCCGTTCTCGACGGTCAGCTTCAGATATTTCACCGCCCCTCCGGAAATAACACTGATCTCGGTCTTGTCGGTCAGACCGTTGTCGTAGACGTATTTCGCCACACAGCGGATGCCGTTGCCGCACATTTTTCCGTAGGAGCCGTCCGCATTGTACATGGCCATCTCAAAATCCGCTTCATCGGAAGACTGAATCAAAATCAGGCCGTCGGACCCGATCCCCTTGTGCCGGTCGCTGACCAGCCGCGCGATCTCGCCCGGATTTTCCAGGCGATCCCTGGTGCAGTCCATGTATACATAGTCGTTGCCGATTCCATGCATCTTTGTAAATTTCATTTTCAAAATTATTTCCTCCCTAGAATTTCATCATGCTTAATACCATCTCCGCCGTCTCCACCAGGTTCGTTCCGCTGTCCATGCTGCATTTCTGGATATAGCGGTGGGCTTCCTCCTCGGTCATGCCGTTTCGTTCCATCAGAAGGACCTTGGCCTCGTCCAGTACTTTTCGGTCTTCGTCAGAGCGTACCTTCGGCATGGCCTTCCGCTTCTTCCGTTTACGCTCAACGCCCGCTGCCATCATTTCCAGCGTATTCAGCAGATCCTGAACCTTCAATGGCATCGCCACAGACATAATACCAGATCCGACACATTCGCTCAAGACCCTCTGGGACGCCATCAAAAGCATTTCGAAATGGGTCGGCAGGCAGTCTGCCAACTCCGTGTACATCATATCCGGATACTTGTACCCACAGACCAGAATCCCATCGCCAAGACCGTTGGCACTGGCCAGAGCCTGCGCCCCTGTGGTACAGACCGCCGAAACCCGGAATCCGTGACGAACCAGCAGATTGCGGATGTTCTTTGCATCTTCTATTTTCGGAAATAATACAATTACATTCGTCACACTTACACCTCCCGGAATTACGAATTACGTTATCCTGAGGTGAAAGCTAGAAACGATACAGATACTGTTCGGTCTCCCACTGGGACACCTGGGCAGAGTAGCTCTCCCACTCCTGCTTTTTGGCCGCGATATAGCATTTACAGAGTTCTTCGCCCAGAACCTGCTTTACCAGCTCATCCTGCTCCAGACCGTTCAGCGCTTCATAGAGATTCCGCGGCAGCGGCTCGATATTCAGAGCCATGCGCTCCTCATCTGTCATTTTCCGCACATCCTCATTGACCGGCTTCGGCGGCTCAATGTGATTTTTGATACCATCCAGGCCTGCTGCCAGGCAGACTGCCAGAGTCAGGTACGGGTTGCAGGACGGGTCGGGACTTCGAAGCTCAATCCTGGTATTCTCCTCCCGCTGAGCCGGAATCCGGATCATCTGACTGCGGTTAATGGGCGACCAGGAGATGTAGGCCGGAGCTGTAAAGCCCGCGCCGGTCTGAGCCGGAAACAGACGTTTGTAAGAATTCACCAGTGGATTGGTGATAGCAGACAAGCCTCTGGCGTGCTTCATCAGGCCGCCGATAAACCAGTAGGCTTCCTGACTCAGACCATACTCGTCATTCTCATCCGCAAAGACATTTTTTCCGTCCTTTTTCAGGGAAATATTGGTGTGCATACTAGATCCGTTAATACCGACACGGGGCTTGGGCATAAAGGTGGCATGCATACCGAAGCGCTTGGCAATGGTCTTTACGGCCAGCTTGAAGGTCATAATATTATCGGCAGATAAAAGGGCCTCGTCATAGCGGAAATCGATCTCGTGCTGGGCGGAAGCCACCTCATGATAGGACGACTCCACCTCAAAGCCCATTTCCTCCAAAGTCAGGATAATGTCACGGCGGACATTTTCCCCCTGATCGATGGGGCTCATATCGAAATAGCCTGCTTTTTCATGGCTGAATACGGTGGGATTGCCGTCGTCGTCGGTGTGGAACAGGAAGAATTCGCACTCAGGTCCCACATCGAAGCGGTAACCGAGGCCTTCTGCCTCCTTCAGTACCTTCTGTAAGATATAACGTGAATCGCCCTCATAAGGCGATCCGTCCCGCTTCTGAATGTCGCAGATCAGACGGGCTACCTTGCCCTGCTGGGGCCGCCACGGGAAAATGGCCAGGGTGTCCAGATCCGGACACAGAAACATGTCCATGTCATTGTCATGGAGGAAGCCCTCCACGCAGGAGCCGTCAAAAACGTACCGGTTATCCAACACCTTCTCCAGCTGGCTGGCCGTCACAGCCGCGTTTTTCAGATTGCCGAACAGATCGGTGAACTGCAGGCGGATAAACTCCACATCCTCTTCCTCTACCAGACGCATGATATCTTTCTTTGTATAGTGACTCATATGCTCTCTCCTTTTTTATGAGTGTTTCTTTTTCCCTCATCGCTTGCGAAAATAAAACGAAAGGGAAGCCCCGCACGGGACTCCCCTTTCGCAGACTTCCCCCTTGGAGAACGTCATTGTTCTGTAAAAAATATAGCAGGTGGGATTTTTTTTGTCAATGATTATTTCTACACAAAAAGCCCTGCCGTAACCGGAAATTCCGCTTTTACGGCAGGGCTTTTCCATGGATTATTAAAATGGAATTAACGCTTTCTGCGACACAGCGTGATTCCACCCACGCCAGTTACGGCTGCCAGCAGGAGCAGGGTGTAGCCGAGGGTACGGACTGCGTTTGTGTCTGCGGTCTTCGGACCCTGGACGATGGGCTGAGGGGCGGATGCTGTCGGGGTACTGCTGCCGGAACCGGATGATCCGGAGCCGCCGGAGCTGCTGCCTCCGCCGTTATTATCCGGCGTCTCCTGCTTCTTATCGTTCAGGCCAGACCAGTGGATGGTGATCTCCACGTCGTTGGCGGGCATGGTGAAGGAAATTCCTGCCTGACCGCCCGCAAAATGTTCCGGGGAAACCTGAAGCCCAAGCTGCTCTTTTGTGAGCCCCTTTACGATACTGATTCCCTCATAGGTGGCGCCTTCCGGCTGTTCAAGCAGAAAACTTACATCGCTTCCTTCCCGTTCGTTTACGATCAGCGTATGATTCACTTTGTCGTATTCCGGGTACTGCGAATAATGCCCGGATATGATTCCATTGATTTTTACGGTATAGCCCTTACTTACGCTGATGGGCTGGGCCGCGGTCTTTCCGTAAGCCGCTACCGTTACAGCCGTCTGCGCCAGCGGCAGATTTTCACCGTCTGGTATGGTGTATTCTTCGTCATCCAGTTGCCGGCTGTACGGATAGCTTTCTTCTGCTCCGGCTTCCGCAACCGCTTCCGCCTCTGCCTTATAATATGCCGTAACCTTCATTCCCGTTTCTTCAAAATTTTCACCCAAAAGATATGCCGTTTTATACGGTGGGTTTGTGACCGCGAGTTTCTCCACCGGCAGAACCCAGACATAGATATATCCTTCCGCCTCCTCGTATCGGTTGTCGCCATGACGGACAGCCAGGAACTGGTGCCCTCCACTCTCCGTCATCCTCTGATCCGGATTTTTCCATTCGATATGCTGCTCACCAGCACCCCTGATTTCTACTGTTCCAAGCTTCGCTCCCTGAAGTCCCGATCCTGCTCCTGCATCCAGCACGTTCTCCGGATCTCCCGTAGGATCCAGTTCCGCCGCCCGCGCCGTCACCGGCAGTGCCAGCAGGCAGAACAACAGACTCAACACCAGCGTCAGTCCGCTCTTTTTCCACAGTTGTCTCATTTTTTTCATATTTCTTTTCCCCTTTCCTCATAAGGCCTGCGCTCGTTTCCCTTTTCTCTAGGACAGGCCTTTTTTTCGGTATAAAAATACACCCTACGTCCATTGTAAGGTGTATTTTATAAAATAAATACTAACTTAAGGTTAGGGTTTTAGCTGCATCAGTGTCTCCAGCTGCCGCCGTTTTTCTCTGGGACCGCCTGTGAGCAGCAGCTTTGCGTAAAGTTTCTCCAAGCTCACAAATCTGTTGCTGAAAAGTGTGTTCTTTCTCCACAAAAGGCCGTCTAAACCTGTCAGGCTCTGCAAGATTTTCCATTTGAGTTTCTGACAAGATCCCAATATATTTCGATAAAGCAAAAAACTTCTTGACAAATCGTTTCCTTTTCCTTATAATAATTTTTGCATGTGAATTTCATATTTATATTTTATCGGAGTATGGCGTAGTTTGGTAGCGCGCTCGGCTGGGGGCCGAGAGGTCGCAGGTTCAAATCCTGTTACTCCGATTTTCTATTGCAAAATCAAGGGTTTGCGGGATTTCGGAACTTTAAAAACTATGATTACTTTTGATTACTTGTTACTACTAATTGTTACTATTTAATCTAAAAGAAAGGACCTTGCAACTATCTTAGTCAGAATCTTTATGGTTCTGGCTTTTTCTTTATATAATAAAAGGACTGGGTATGTTTCCCAGCCCTTTTCTATACTCCTCTTATTTCTCTCCTCTGCATTTCCGTACAAAAAATGAGCGACTTTTTATTCCAATCCACCATTTCCCGTCTTACTGCCGCAGATAAATCCCCTGCTCTTCAATCCAGTCCTGCAGATCGTTCTGGGCGTCCTCTGCCCAGGTCTCCGTCTTTTCCGCACAGGCCAGGGGCCGTCCGGTCTCCCGGAAATAATCCTCGATAGCCGCCGTCAGCTTTTCAAATTCATCTTCAAAGATACAGTTTTTCAGCGTGGCATTCCGAATGCCGTCCAGACAGGCCCGGTAATCCATCCACAGAACGCTCTCCACCTCTTCCTTCTGAAGCTTCAAATCCCCGGTACGTCCGGTATACTCCATCAGATACACCCTGCTGTACTCATAGTTGATGAACGGCTTTCCATAAAATACATCTTTTACGTAACCCTTATGGGTGAACACCTCATGCAATTCCCCGGGCTCAGCTTTTACGCCCAGCTCTTCCCGAAGCTCCCGCAGCGCCGATTCCCGAAAATCCTGTCCTGCCGGAATATGTCCCGCGGAAGAGATGTCATAACAGCCCGGAAAAGAATCCTTATGGGCGCTCCGCTTCTGAAGCAGCACGTCGGCAGATCCCCGGTCGGCCCGGTAACGCACCAGCCACACATGGGAGGTACCGTGTAAATCGCCGTCCCGGTGTACCAGCTCCCGCTCCTTTGTTTCTCCCTTCCGGCTTCCGTCTTCCTTTCGCAAATCCAGTAACTCACTCATCTGTCTTCCTCCTTCTCTCCGCCAGCAGCAGAGCCACCATGCGGCCATAGCTTTTGACTCCACCCTTCTGGGAATTGGCTCTCAGATAGGTATCGTTCATTTTATCGGAAATATCTGCCACTTTTCCGGCAAAGCTCTTCCAGTAACGGTTATGCTCTGCCAGATCGGCTTCCGCCCGGGCGCAAAGCTTCTTCCGGATCGCGATCATCCGCTCCGGATTCTCCCGGTACAGGGCATTTCCACTGTAAATGTAGGCCAGCAGCGCTCCGCTATAACGAAAAGCCGCGCTGTCCGAAGCCCGGCAGGCCAGGTATGCGATAAAATTGGCCTCGTCCTCCCGCATAAAGCCCTTCAGATGAGACAGCTCATGGCAGACCGTGGAGGGCTTGTCCGGCTGCGGCATATCCCCGTTATAATTGACTTCTATGGTAAATGGACTGTATTCCCCCTGCAGCTGCTGATAAGACATATACCACCAGCTGAAAATCTGCTTGGGAACCGGATAATACCCGGCCAGCTCCAGATAGCTTTCCCCCGCCCGCTGCATGGCCTTCACTGCCTCTGTCCCCAGCTTTCGGCTGTCGGACAGGTCTTCGGGGGATTCTGTCTCCAGCTCCGCCGCAGCCTCATTGATTTCCTGCACCAGAGCTTCGCAAAGCTCAGCCAGCTCGTTCTCCGTAGACTTCTCTAAGGTAAAGCCAGCCCGTTCCGCGAAGGTCCGCCGCTGATAATTGATTCCGCAATTCAAAGTAAACAGAACAAATAAAACAATCGCGAATTTTACCACAATTGCTGCCAGCCTGCGCAGCCGAAACCGTCGCCGGATTACCGGAAGCAGCCCGGCCAGCGCCGACAGTATCACCGCGTAAATCAGAAGCTCAATCAGGGAAACGGGTACAAGGGCGCTTACGCGTCCCAGGCTTCCCACCCAGATCGGATAGATCTTTTCCGCATACCACTCCGCAAAGGCTGGAAAAAGCCGGGCCGCAAGATTCAGCGCCAGGGCAGCCAGAAGGCTGCCGCTCCAGCACACTGTACTCCTTCGTACCCGGCTTTTATGCTCCGCACGCCTCATGAAAGGGCGCTCTTCTTTTCATCGATTTCTCCCTGATATTCGTCAATCAGGATTTCCTTGCGGGCGATTTCCTCGCAAAGCTGTTGAAGCGGCACGTCGTCGATACTGCCCGCAGCCGCGAAGCGCTCGTATACGATTTTTCCGATGGCCTCGTAATCCCGCTTCATGTCGCGCTCCAGGCTGTAGATCTGATTTTTCAGTTTCGCTACGCCCGCCACCTCAGTCGCTTTGCGGCTTACGGTGTCCGCCGCTCCTGTTACGGTTCTTCCAATGTTGTCCCAGATATTGCTGTTCATCATCTATACCTCCTTGTATTATAAAATACATTTATAACCTCCGCCAGTACTATCGAAGCCGCTCCCACCAGGAAGGGCATCAGCGTCTGACAGATCGTTGTCTCATAAAATCTCACCATCATAAAAGCCAGCGCCGCGAAATTTCGCAGCAACATGTGCCAGAGATAAATCTGTGCTGAATCCCGCTCGCCGATGCGGGCCAGAGCCGAGCCTTTTCCAAAGGCCGGATGGGCCAGAGCCAATGCGAACATCCCGCCCGCCGTCAGGATACTGCCCACATACAGCTCGTCATATCCGCTCCACAGACATTCCACCGCCGATAACACGACGCCTGCCGCCAGCGCTGCCAGGCAGAAGCCCGTACGCAGCGTCAGCCTTCCCTGCTTCTCCCGGCAGGCAAACCAGCTGCCCCACAGGAAAAACGGAAAGCCCGTCAGCCAGAAGCTTCGGATCCAGCGGACCGGCACCGCGATACCGGTCAGTCCTCTTCCCTCTCCCAGCAACAGATTGGCTGCCAGCAGTACCGGAATCAGAAGATATGCCCTTTCCTCCAGGCGTTTACGCGCCAGCAGCCGGTAAAACAGGTAGCAATACACCAGTGCGCCCATAAACCACAGATGAGGCGCCATAGCTGTCCGGTTAAAGAACAGCAGATCGGACACCGTCCTGCCTCCGTCCGGAAAAAGCTCTGCTCCCATCTGCGCGAAGGTCCGCTGGGACAGAAAATACCGGATTGCGGCCCACAGGTAATAAACCGCCACCGCTCCCACATACAGCCGGAGAATATGGATTTCCCGCCGTCTTAAGACAGCGTCCTCCCGTCCATAGGCGAAATATCCGCTGATCAGGAAAAACAGCGGCACCGCGAACCGGGCTATTCCTTTTATGATTTCCCCGGGAACGCCGGGCAGGGTGCAGTGAATCAGCACCACTGCAAAGGCGGCAATTCCCTTCCATACATTCAGACAATCATTCTTCGTCTTCATGACTTAATCCTGCTGCTCCAGCTCCAGCACGCCCCGCATGGCGATAACCGGGCCGCCCCGATGCTCAATATATTCTCTGGTAATCGTGACGCGGCCGATATTGTCATCCTTCGGCACCTCATACATAATATCCAGCATAAATTCCTCTATGATAGCCCGGAGCGCTCTGGCTCCCGTATCCCGCTTCAGCGCCTCTTCCGCGATGGCCTCCAGTGCGCCGTCGTTGAACTGCAGATCCACCTCATCCAGAGCCAGCAGCTTCTGGTACTGCTTGAGAATGGCATTCTTCGGCTCCTTCAGGATCCGAACCAGCATATCCTTGTCAAGCCTGCCCAGGGTGCAGATTATCGGCAGACGTCCCAGAAACTCAGGAATCATACCGAAGGCCCGCAGATCCTCCACGGTCACCTTTGAAAGCAGATTCGGCTCTTTGTCGTATTTATCCTTTAAATCCGCCTGGAAGCCCATGGAGGACTTCTGGTTCAGACGCTCCTTAATGACATTCTCCAGATCCGGGAACGCGCCGCCGCAGATAAAGAGGATATTGCGGGTATTCACCGTGGTCAGCGGTACCATGGCGTTCTTGCTGCTTGCGCCCACAGGTACCTCAACCTCCGCGCCCTCCAGAAGCTTTAAAAGTCCCTGCTGCACCGACTCTCCGCTGACGTCCCGATGATGGGTATCCTTCTTCTTCGCAATCTTGTCAATCTCATCGATAAAGACGATTCCCCGCTCAGCCTTCTCCACATCATTGTCCGCCGCTGCCAGCAGCTTGGAAATAACGCTCTCGATGTCGTCGCCGATGTAGCCTGCCTCGGTCAGGGACGTGGCGTCCGCAATAGCCAGGGGCACATCCAGAAGCTTCGCCAGCGTCTTCACCAGATAAGTCTTGCCGCTTCCGGTGGGACCTATCAGCAGAATGTTGGACTTCTCAATCTCGATATCGTCCTGGGTTCCGGTGGCCACACGCTTGTAGTGATTGTATACAGCCACAGAAATAACCTTTTTGGCATGATCCTGTCCGATAACGAATTCGTCCAGGCTGGCCTTCAGCTTATGGGGTGCCGGGATGCTCCGGATATCAAACGCGGGCTTCGGTCCTTCCTTCTTTGGCTTTTTCTTCTTCACCTGCTGCTGATTGGACATCATGTTCTGTAAATCTGATAAATTCATAAAGTTGACGCCCTGAAGCCTGGAGAAGTCAATATTTCCATTCTGAATCGTATCCATCGTCTTCTGCATACAGTCCGGGCAGACACTGATGCCATCTGTCAGGGTGATCAGCTTCCCGGTCTGGCTCTCCGGACGGCGGCAGAGGAAGCAGAACCGCTCGTAGTCATGTTCCTCCTGCTCTGTACTTTCTGTATGGATTACCCCTTCCGGAGTGTCTTTTTCCTTATCGTTCTCTAAGTAATCTTTATCCTGCATATATTCCTGTTCTCCTTTTCACACAGTATATCATAATTTACCCCATTGTGAGCGAAGAATTAAAATTTCATATTCTTTATAAATCCTTTCGATTATTTTATCAAATATACATATCTGATGATTTTATCCGTTTTTGTAAAATTATCCCAGTTTAAATATGTAAAAGAGACCGGCTGCACGTTTTACGCATAACCGATCTCTTCGATTCATCTGTCTACTTATTGGCCGCTTCTACCTCTGCCTTGGTGCTCAGAGTCAGTGATACTGTTTTCTCCACATAGCTTCCATTTTCCGGGGACTGTACTGTCACTTCCACCGTCTCACCGGCTTCATAGTATTGCAGGCGATCCCGCAGCGTATCATAGGTTGTCACGCCCATTCCGTCGAAGCGGGTCAGGATATCTCCCTTTTTCAGTCCTGCCTTATCCGCCGCACAGCCTGCTACCACAGACTTCAGATAGACGCCCTCAGGCATATCATACTGCTGGGCAATGTCGCTGGTCACATCCTGACAGGTAACGCCCAGATACCCCATTTTCTCACTGTCTACTTCAGAACGGGTCTGCAGATTCTGCAGATCTCCGATGATGCCCTCCACATCGGAAATGGGGATTGCGTAGCCCATACCCTCTACATAGTTGGATGAAAGCTTGGCCTCGTTGATACCGATGACCTCACCCTTCATATTCAACAGTGCGCCGCCGCTGTTGCCCGGGTTGATGGCCGCGTCCGTCTGAATCAGCTTATTACTGATGGTACTTCCATCGTCATTTTGCAGGGTTACCTCCCTGTCCAGCGCGCTGACAATTCCCTTGGTCACCGACTGTCCATATCCCAGCGCATTGCCGATGGCAATCACCTGATCGCCCACCTGCATCTGTGAGGAATCGCCAATCGTGGCTGTCTTAATCGCAGACATGGTTTCCGCCGGAATATCTGAAAGCTTCACGGCAATGACGCCCACATCCTTCGTGGCGTCGCTTCCCTTAATCTGAGCCTCCACCGGAGTAGTTCCATCCTTGCCCTCGTCCACGCTGAATACCACAGACAGGTTGGTTGCCCCTGTGATGACATGGTTGTTGGTGACAATCAGAAGTTCGCTGTCATTCTGACCGATGATAATGCCGGTTCCTGTGGATGTGGACTCCTGCTGCTGTGGCTGACTGTACCAGCCGAAGCCCCAGTAATTTTGTACCTCTTTTACGCTGACATTGGTTATAGCCACCAGGGACGGCATGCACTGCTTCACAATCGCTGATACGGACGCAGCGCTGTCTTCCGAACCGCTGTTTCCGGTCTGGGGCTGTACGGTTCCCACCTCCGGTGCCGCCGTATCCGCTGACGCATCCTGGCTTACAGGAGCCGTCACCTTATCGCCGAACAGCTTCTGTCCCACAAAATTCGTGCCCTGGAATGCCGCTCCGGCCACCACGCCAAATACCAGCGCAATGCACACGGTCTTCGCAATGGTGCGGCCAAAATTCTTCTCTTTCTTCTGCTTCTTCGACACGCTGCCCCGGAAACTGCTCTCCGTATTCCGGCTCTCCGTGCGCTGATAATCTGTATCCTGATAGAACGGACCGCTGTAACGATACTGGCTGCCTGTGGTTCCGCTTTCAGGCTGCGCTGCCGTACTGTCTTTTCCTTCCGCTCCGGCGTTCTCTGTATCTCTTACATCTGCTCCTGTTTCATTTTCCATATCCGGATTTTCAGACAGGTTTTTATTTTCCTCATCGTACATAAAGATGCACTCCTTCCTCCACTCACTTGTATCATTATCCTGTAGTGTAACAGGCAATTGTGTTCAAAGTGTGAGCAAAGGATTAAAAAAAGTTTATAAATGCCCGCGCCCGTATAATTCAAAAAAATCGTGCAGTTTCTGCAAAACTGCACGATTCCAAGCTGCGGATAACAGGACTTGAACCTGCACGGGGTTACCACCAGAACCTAAATCTGGCGCGTCTGCCAATTCCGCCATATCCGCGAATGTCGTCCACTTCCGTGGACTTGTTTAAACAAAAAGACCGAAAACCCTGTATTCACAAAATCTTCGATCCTCTCATGAAGCATCCGGGATTCGAACCCGGGACAACTTGATTAAAAGTCAAGTGCTCTACCGACTGAGCTAATGCTCCTTATTCATAATAACTGCGGAAGGTTTTCATCCGCCCAACTGGGCTAACTGGATTCGAACCAGCGAATGCAGGAGTCAAAGTCCTGTGCCTTACCGCTTGGCGATAGCCCAAAATTTTGCTCTCGCAAAGGGTGGATAAAGGGATTCGAACCCTTGGCCTCCAGAGCCACAATCTGGCGCGCTAACCAACTGCGCTATACCCACCATATCCTGCCAAGTAACGGCATATGCAAATCTTACAATCTGCAAATGTGCTCGAAGGGATTCGAACCCCCGACCCACGGCTTAGAAGGCCGTTGCTCTATCCAACTGAGCTACGAACACAAACCCTTCGATAGAAGTGTTATCTGTGAGTCAAGTACTCACAGTACACACTGATCACTAAGCTCATTTGCTCGCTGCGCTCCCAATTCGCTAAGTGTTCAGGTGGACGTTCGTACTAGGTTCGAAAATACCTCACCAAGTACTCACAGTCAGCGGGTGATGGGAATCGAACCCACGTATCCAGCTTGGAAGGCTGGTGTTCTACCATTGAACTACACCCGCAGAGTATCATCGGGGTGACAGGATTCGAACCTGCGACCTCCTGGTCCCAAACCAGGCGCTCTAGCCAAGCTGAGCCACACCCCGAAGCTGTTCACCGCCGCGTCACTCGTGACGCAAAATATATTCTACTGGATAAAAGTAAAATTGTCAACAACTTTTTTTAATTTTTTTCAACTTCTTCAAAAATCTTTTTTAAATGTATTTGATAGTGTAAGCGGCATCCCCATTTCCATCAATTTCCATTACCATATAGCTGGGCTTCCTGCCCTCCTGGCGGGGATAGGACATACTGCCCGGATTCAGCACCGTTACATCCCGCTCCTGCTCCAGATAAGGCCGGTGGGTATGGCCGAACATGGCGATATCGAAATTCCGCGCCCGGGCTTCCTCCTTCAGCATCTCGGTTCCCATGGAGATATAGTAATAATGGCCGTGGGTCAGAAGCACCCGGTATTTTCCTATCTCAAATTCATCTTCCCGGGGCAGATCGCAGAAAAAATCATTATTTCCCGCCACCATGTGGACCGGACAGCCTGCCATTTCCCGGATCTTTTCCTCACTGCCCTCCACATCGCCGCAGTGAACCAGCATATCAAAGGGCTTTTCCCGTTCCATAGCTTCTTTCAGGTTGCCTTCTTTTCCATGTGTATCGCTGACAATCAGTACCTTCATGCATTTACCTCTTTTAAAACTTCTTTCATAGCCCTTAAAGCCTTTCCTCTGTGGCTGATTTTATTTTTCTGTTCCATGGTAAGCTCTGCGGTGGAACAGCCGAATTCCGGCACAAAGAAAATCGGGTCGTAACCAAAACCGCCTTCGCCTCTGGATTCGTAGCCGATGATACCCTCGATGGTCCCCTTTGTGGTAAATTCCCGTCCATCCGGAAGCACTGCCGCAATGACGCACACAAAGCGCGCGGTCCGCTTTTTCTCAGGCACGCCTGCCAGCAGATCGAGGATCTTCTGATTTTTAATCTCATAGGAAGTGTCCTCGCCCATATAACGCGCGGAATAGACGCCCGGCTCGCCGTTCAGGTAATCAATTTCCAGGCCGGAATCATCCGCCAGCACCAGGGCGTCGGTCTGCGCTGCCACAGCCCGGGCCTTAATCAGGGCATTGGCCTCAAACGTGGTTCCGTTTTCCTCGGCGTCACTTGTGATGCCCGCTTCTTTCTGGGACAGAATCGTGAGGCCGGGCCGTCCCAGAATCTCACGGATTTCTTTCATTTTTCCTGCATTTCCGGTAGCAAATATCAGTTTATCCATTTTCTTCTCCTCTGTTTCCTAGTTCCGGTCCGAAGCATATACCTTCAGACACAGATTGCTCTGCTGCTCCGTCTCCACACATTCCCAGTAGAGATAGCCGTCGGCACTGATATACCCCTCGCCATCGCTTAAATCTACTGCGTCCTGAAGCTCGTCAGACGCGTATTCCACAGCAATCGGATACTGGCTGCCCGGCGTGGTTATCTGCACAATCACGGCAAACCGGTCACCCGCACACACGGATACCGCTTCCGTCAGATCTACGGTATAATAGCCCGCGTACTGCAAATATCCCGACTGCAGAATCTGCGCCTCCCCAAGAGACGTTGCGTCGGTAAATTCCGGTTGGATGCTGATGCGATATTCCGTATCCGGTCCGGTAGCATAAAAGCCTACGGCTTTCAGCTCCTGATTTTCGACCGCCTCGTATACATTGGCAAAGCTGGCCTTTTCTGTATTGTAGCCAATCTGTCCGCACCAGCCGCACAGATCAGACTGATAAAGCGTATCATAATTGTCCGGGGCGTCGATACGGGTATACGCCACATTATCGCTTCCAATATTCGTGTCATAATAGGAGACATAAAATACACCGTCTTCCCCGAACTCATTTCCCCAGCTGTTCTGACAGATAAAAGCGCCGTCTCCCTGCATAGTCCGATTGAAATTATCTGCCGGATACCCATCGTCCCAGCCGATGATCACCACGTCGTGATTGGACGCCTCCTGCCCGGTATAGCCATAACTTTTATGCTCCTCGCTATAGTAGTCGGATTGCCCGGTATATTCGGTAAAATCCATATAAAGGGAGCTTTCCACACCGCCGTAGAGATACACGGTCTGCTTGATGGCCTGATAATCCTTGGCGTCCGGCATCCGCACCTCCTGCACATGACAGACTGCCTGCAGATCGTCGGGGGACTGCCCGTCGCCGTACGGATCGTCCTGCTCCAGCACCGGTCCGGCCCAGGACGTCAGATAAGCCATCGACATGATATAGGAACCGCCTTCTTCTGTTCCCATTTTAAAATGATTGTGATAGTTCAGGTGATCCGGAGAAAAATCATATTGCTTTTCCGGCATCATTGCCGTCTCCAACGCGGTCAGGCCCGCAAAGGCCCAGCAGGTACCGTGCTGTCCTTGATCCCGGGCCGGAACACTCCTGCCTTCCTCCCGGTAATCATACCGTTCCGGAAGTTCGATTTCTTCCTTTGTCCGGTCAATAGCCAGACTCTCCGCGGTTTTGCCGGCCTTTTCCTCCAGCATGGATTCCACCAGGGCCGCGCCGCTCACCGGCGCCTCCGTCGGCTGAATATCCATATCTCGTATCACAAGAAAACAGCAGACCAGAAATGCCAGCACTGTCAGGGTTCGAAGTTTTTTTCTCATACATCCTGCCGCGGTCTCCGGGGCGGTTTGGGTCCCGGAAACTGATAGAAATAGGTTTTCAACATGCCATTATAGATTTTACGGTTCTTCGCCGCCTTGCGGCCCAGATACCGCTCCGCGTCCTCGTAGCCGGTGATCAGGTACATGGACCAGTCATCCAGGCGATCATAGGCCTCGCCAATCTCCCGGTACAGGGTCGGCAGGGCTTCTTTTTCCTCCAGGCGCTCGCCATAGGGCGGATTTGTGATGACAAAGCCGTATTTTTTCGGATGGCGGAGCTCAGAGACCGGCCGCGCCTGAAAATGGATCAGGTGGTCGACGCCTGCTTCCCTTGCATTTTCCCGGGCCGCCTTTACCATGTCCGGGTCGATGTCGTAGCCCTGGATGTCAGTTTCGATGTCGTCTTTGATGAGGTCGTTCGCCTCTTCCACCGCGTTGTACCAGAGTTTTCTCGGGATCATGTTTTTCCAGTCCTCGGCCACGAATTCCCGGTTCATGCCCGGGGCGATGTTGGCCGCCATCATGGCCGCCTCGATGGGAAATGTGCCACAGCCGCAGAACGGATCTACCAGGATGCGGTCGCCTTTCCAGGGTGTCAGCATAATCAGGGCTGCCGCCAGAGTCTCGGTGATGGGTGCTTTGCTGGTTAGTCTTCTATAACCGCGCTTATGCAAGGAGACGCCGGAGGTGTCCAGACCTACCACTGCCTCATCCTTTAAAAATGTGATACGGATAGGGTAGGAGGCTCCGTCCTCGCTGAACCATTCCATCTTATATCTGGTCTTCAGTCGCTCTACCATGGCTTTTTTGACGATGGACTGGATGTCTGACGGGCTGAACAGCTTGCTTTTTACGGACGTGGCTTTTGTGACCCAGAATTTTCCGTCTGCCGGGATGTAGTTTTCCCAGGGGATGGCTTTGATGCCCTCGAAGAGCTCGTCGAAGGTCTCTGCCTTGAAGCGGCCCACCTGAAGCATGACGCGCTCCGCGGTCCGAAGGAAGATGTTGGCGCGACACAGGGCGTCCATGTCGCCGATGAAGGTGACGCGGCCGTCCTCGACCAGGCTTACGTCATATCCCAGGTCCTGTATTTCCCGTTTCAATACCGCCTCCAGGCCGAAGTGGCAGGGGGCGAGGAATTCGTATGTTTCCATTTATCTCTCCGTCTTCTGTAACGGTTCCGCCTGAACTGTTACCATTTTCTTACTTTTTTGTATTCAGTTTGACGGCAGACGCTTCTGATTGTTTGCTCCTGCGCCTGCCGTCATCCACTTATAGTTTATCTTAATATGCCCTTTCCCCGCTGTCAATGATTTTTCTGCGCCATGCCGGGGCTGAATCTCTAATACTGTTCCAGATTCCGCCCTTTGTAGGACTGGATGCCGCCCACCAGGGTCAAGACCCGGTAGCCTGCTTCGGCCAGCTCCCGGGCGGCTTTCATGCTGGTGCTGCCGCGCTCGCAGTAGAGGATCAGGGTTTTGCGGCGGAGCAGGTACACGCGGTCCTGCAGGTTCTCGTAAGGGATGCAGACGGCGCCTTTGATGTGCCGGCGGCGGAAGTCCCGGGGAGAGCGGATGTCAATGAGGATGTAGTCGGGTTTAAAGAGATAGCTGTCTATTTCCCTGGGGGAGATGGTGCCAAAGTTCATGGGATCACCTTTTGGATAGAAGGGTATACTTTATAGATATGCGGGAGGCGAAGGGAATGTGAAGAACGGATGCGTGAAAATCGCCCGGCTCTGCAAAGCAGAGCGGGCGATTCAGATGACACGTTAATTTGTGGACAGATAGGTCAGGCAGGCAGCTACGTCTGCAAATGTGCGGGATACCGGGATTTCCTGGCGGATAGCCGGGTTGGCAGCCTGCAGAGTGCAGCCCTGATAGCGGCGGAGCATTCCCAGATCGTTATGGGCGTCGCCAATGGCGGCGATCTGACCCCGGAAGCTGATGGCTTTGGTCAGGATAGCGATGCCCTCGGCTTTGCCCAGGCCCCGGCTTACGATGTCGGCGTTGTTTTCGTTGACAAAAGCCTCTGCGCCTGGATAGCGGGCGTTGATGGCCTCGGCTGCTTTGCAGGTTTCCTCGTTATTAGAAAAACGCACATGGACTTGCAGGACTTCCCGACAGGCTTTCTGGAAGTCTTCCTGTGTGATGGTCTCGCGGATGCCGTTGTACATGATGGGATCCTTCTCCGGGTCGGTTCCTGTGATGACCTGTTTCCGGAAGCTTTTGCAGGTGACGTCTACTGGCATTCCATATTGTTCCAGCAGATAATCGGTTATCTGAAGTACCTCGACCGTATCCATTATTTTCTCATACAGGACTCTGCCGTCCCAGCTTACGATACGCGCGCCATTATTGCAGATCAGATAGTCCGCCTCGGCTTCCCATTCTTCCAGTTTTTCCCTGAGAATGCTTTCTTCCCGTCCTGTAGCTATGACGAACAGGTTGCCCTGCTGCCGCCATTTTTCCACTGCACGGGTGTTGGCCTCTGTGATTTTGCAGTTTACATAGAAGGTCCGATCGAAGTCGGATGCCAGCATTTTACCCGATTTTGACAATGCCGTTTTCTCCATTCTGAACTGCGCCTGTTTTCTGCAGCTCTACTTTTTCTCCGCTTGTGAAGATGACCGGAGAGACTACGGATTTTCCCTGCGCTTTCAAATACTCTACGTCTACTTTTACCAGCAGGTCACCCTGTTTTACGGTATCTCCCTGCTTTACTTTTACGTCAAAGCCCTGTCCGTTCAGCGCTACGGTGTCCATGCCGATGTGTATCAGGATTTCTTTTCCGTCGTCGGTGTTGATGCCATATGCATGTCCGGTAGGAAATGCGGTGGCAATGGTTCCGCTCACAGGCGCGGTTACCTCGGCTCCGGTCAGTTCGATCGCAAAGCCGTCTCCCATGATTTTTCCGGCGAATACCGGATCCGGACACTGCTCGATGGGGAGCAGGGTTCCGGTCATCGGTGATACGAATTCTTCTTTTTTCTTACGGCTGAATAATCCCATTTTTCTGGTTCTCCTTTACCCTTTTGGCGCATTCTTTTGCATCTTTTGCCATGCGGCGGGCCAGAAAGGCGGACAGTCCCGTGTAGTTCTCGGGTTTTATCATTTCTTCCAGTTCCTGATCGGTGAAGTTGTCGGATAATACCGGATCTTCTTTCAGTACGGTCAGGTAATCTTTGCCGTCCAGCTCTGCCAGCATCGCTTTATCATATAATAACTCATGGGCGCGATCCTTGCCAAGCTTTTCCGCTATTTTCATCATGACGCATTCACTATTGTCGAGACCCTTATTTAACAGGGCGTTCTGATACATGCGCTCTTTATTCACATGCAGGGTGGCGGTCAGCTCCTCCGCGCGCATCAGGACTTCTGTCGTCAGTTCCAATGCTTCCTCCAGCATACCGTCGTACAGCATGTAGGCGCTGGAATCTCCCTCAAACATCCGGACGCCGGTAAAAAGTCCGGTGGATACCAGGGAATAGAGCTTCTGGGAGTTGGCTATGATGCCCTTCGCCAGCTTCGGATTAATTTTCTGGGGCATGGTGGAGCTTCCTACTGTACCCTTCTGAAAAGCCTCGCTGACCTCCCCGAATTCTTCCAGTCCCGTGTAGTAAACTTCCTCCGCTATTTTGTGAAGGGCGTTACATAAAAGCGCCAGGTTCATGATGTATTCTTCTTTGTGACTGAAGATATTGCGGGAGGGAACCGGCATGCTGTACATACCCAGCTTCTTGGCAAAGCGCTGCTGCACCCGCCAGCCGGTCTCGCCGGTGGCGTTGAAGGCGCCTACCGCGCCTCCTGCCATGGCCTGGAATACCCGTTTTTCACATTCCTGCAGGCGCTCCTGCGCGTTCAGGAGCTCGCTGATCCAGACAGATACTTTATAACCGTAGGTAATCGGAATGGCGTGACGGCCATGGGTACGCCCCGGCATCACCGTCTCCGCATGAGCCTCAGCCAGATCGCCCAGGTGATCCAGGATATCCGCCACATAGGACTGGAATATCCGATGGATTTTATAGGTGACATAGAGCTGGCCGGTCTGCTGGATATTCTGGGTGGTCACGCCGTAATGGACGTATTTTCCACCCTCCTCGCTGCAGGCCTTTACCAGCACCTTTACAAATGGTACAAAGCCATGGCCTACCTTTGCCTGAATGCGATCCATTTCTTCCAGATCGATTCGCTCCAGTTTTGCATTTTCTATGATATTGTCTGCTGCGCTGCGGGGAATAAAGCCTTCCTCTGCCTGCGCATCAGCCAGCGCAGCCTCCGCAAGGAGCCAGGATTCTATCTTTGCTTCCTTTGTAAGTAGCTTCTTGATTCCTCTGTCATTTCCATTGCTCTTTGAATCATATAATGCTCTCATTTTTTCTTATCCCTTCAGCAATTTATCAACGGCATTTCTTACAAATTCCACGTGCGGTCCGAATACCACGTGAATATTATTCTTGGACGGGAAAAAGATACCTGCGCAGCCGGAATCACGAAGACCTGTCTGATTGACCTGCTCCGGATCCTTCAAATCGATACGAAGTCGGGATACACAATTCTCCACATGTACGATATTCTCCGAGCCGCCCAGATTCTCGACTACGATGCGGGCGATTTCCGGCCAGTTTTTCTCCTTCAGTAAGGTGCTTGCGGACTCCTCAATTTCGAAGGACTCCCGTCCCGGCGTCTCCAGGTTCCATTTTCTGATGAAGAATTTAAATACAAAGTAGAAAATTACAAAGTTTACGATACCCAGCAGAATCAGGTTCAGCCAATGGGTGTTCTCATACATCAGACCGAAGATTCCAAAGTCGAAGATCGTTCCGCGGATGTATCCGATGCTGATGTGCAGGAACTGATAAGGAATGGTCATCAGGCCGCACAGTACGCAGTATACTGCAAAAAGCTGCGGAGAAATGAACAGGAATGAGAACTCCAGCGGCTCAGTGATATTTCCAAGGAAAGCAGTCAGTACACAGGTCATGATGACGCCCTTGCACATCTTGCGGTTCTTCAGATATGAAGTATGGTACATCGCCAGACCAATGGCCGGGATACGGAACAGTGTAGTCAGCATCTGAGAACCTCCCAGGTAGCTGGTCAGCTTCGGCATCAGCTCTGCCCAGTAGGGACTGTCCGGACCCAGGTTAAATAAAATCTCATTGACTGCCGGAAGGATACCTACATACTCTGTGCCATTGATAAGATAAGTTCCGCCTGCCTCTGTAAAGCGGACAACCGCTGCCAGTACATGATGCAGTCCAAAGGGAATCAGCGCCCTGTGCAGCATATAGTAAATACCGCTTCCGATGTAGTTGGTGGTAAAGATAAAGGAAATGCTGATCAGGAAGCTGATTAACAGGCTCCATATAATCGGCAGCACCAGGCCAATCGGGATCATACATACAAACGTAATAATCGGAATGGATTTCTTTCCTCCAAAGAAGGCGAAGGCCAGCGGCAGCTCCAGATTGTAAAACTTATCTGCTACCTTGGCAGCCACCAGACCGGAAATCAATCCGCCCAGAGCCTCAGTCTTCAGTGTCTGTACGCCCAGCACCATACCCTGGCCTACCTGCGCCATGGTGTCGGCGTCTGCCAGCGTACCCGTATTTTTCAGGAATACATTCATGACCGTATTCAGCGTCAGATATCCGACGACAGATGCGAATACAGCGATTCCCTTTTCCTTCTTTGCCATTCCCTGCGCTACGCCCATGGCAAACAGAATCGGAATATTGTTGAAAATAATACTGGTAATATCCTTCGCTCCACTGATAATCAGTTTCAATACGGCTGCGTCCAGAATCGGAAATTTCTCAATCATGTAGCTCTGCCCCAAAGCGCTGCAGATACCCATAACCATACCAATCGGTGCTAAAAGTGCAATCGGAAGCAGCAGTGAACGTCCAAAGGTCTGGATTCCGTCTTTAAAGCTTCCCGCTTTTTTCTTGCTCATCATAACCCTCCTGAATTCTTAACAATTACTCATCCTCTTATTTTTCTGCATCCTTTGGCCAAAGATTAATTATACTATAGCCCTTGTACGTTTTCTCTTCAAGGTCACCTTTCGACCTGAAAAAATTACAAAATATGACCCTTAAGCCGAAAGATCTGCTATAATACGGCTATATGGGGGAAATGAACTATGAGTATTCATTCTTACGATTTACAGACCTGCGCTTTTATCCAGGAAAAGCAGACGCTGTCTCTGGAAAAATGCAGCCGGCTTTCAGGCAAAAGTATTGCGTCCGTGAAGCGGAGCATCGCTGCGGTCAATGAATATCTGGCGCCTGCACAACAGATTCTCATCAGCAACAATCAGGCTGTTTTTCAGATGACCTATCCGGAATATCTGGCATTTATTCAATCTCTGACCCTGGAGGATTATGTGCCCTCCCAGAATGAGCGTCTGGATATTATGGTTATCTATGCCTTTTTTAATCCGGCCTTAAATATGTCTCATTTATATGAGACGCTTCATTTCAGCCCTTCGACTAAGAAAAAAGATAGCCGCGCCCTGTCGGAATGGTTGAAAACGCAGAATCTCGGCACGGAAGTGGTTCCGAAAACCGGCGTTCGGATTGTGGGAGATGAACTGACCTTTCGTATCTGCGTCACCAGTATTCTGTCCCGCTATCTGGAGGTTGGACAGGATTTTCAGCTCACCCGGCGTCTGGCCAATCATCCGCTGCAGACCATGATTGCTGAATATTTTCTGATTCAGGCTGACGCAGAGATCCAGACGGTACGAACTCAGTTAATGCAGCTTATTGAGACCTGCCATTTTCGAATTTCCTATGCGTCTGTGAAGTTCCTGTATATTTATCTGTCCTGCGCGTATTTCCGTCAGCATTTCGGGCATCCGCTGGAGACTTCCCGGGAGCTGCCCGTTCCGGTACAGGATTATCATCTGATGAAGCGCACTGCGGAAAATACCTTTGTCAATCATCTGATTTCCTCCCTGGATTTCAGCACACGGGTCATGCCTCCGGTAAATGAGCACCTTTTTGCCATCACCAGGGAACTGGTACGGAAAGTCCAGAATAATATCATTACCCGGATTTGTGACGACCGTTTTATTTATGAAGAGGTATATGCGTATCTCCATAAATCGCTGATACGAAATACCTATCATTTTTCTTTTTATGATAATAAGCTGGAGGAAACAAAAGAGCAGTATCACCGGCTCTATGATATTCTAAGCAGCGCTATCTCTGACTATGAGGAAACTTATCAGACCCGGCTGAGTCATTTTCAGATTGCTTCTCTGACCCTGATTTTCCGGAAGTTTACCAATCGCAACAAGCTGGCTGGACGCAATCGGAAGAAGCTGGTGATCGTGACCAATTCTTCGATTGAGAAGATTGATTTTTTCATGGAACGCATGAAGTTCCGGGTGGATGTGGAGCTTCTGGATGTGATCAATATCAATGAGTTGTATCTGCTGGAAAAGCTGGATTACGATTTTTTGATTGTGTTTTCGAACCGTATCTCCACAATGCTGGATTCGCTGGGCTATTCCTGTGTGAAACTGCATTTTTATCTGACGGAGACGGATTTTGAATTGTTGAATCATCTGGGATTTTCTACCTCCAGACGGAAGCTGAAGATCGGGGCGTTTCTTGCGGAGATCCGGGGAATGGATGAGAGGAAAGCTACGGATTATCTGTTGGAGAGGTATTCGGATTTCTTTTTGGAGTAGAGAGTTTCTGCATTTGGCTTCACGTGAAAATCGCCCGGCTCTGCAAAGCAGAGCGGGCGATTCGATTGTTTCGTAGTCGGACTTAGTAGTTGCAGTCCTCGGACCCGCTCTTTGCGTTCTTGCTGCTCTTGGCGGAGCTTTTGGACTTTGCGCTGTTTTTACTGGTGGTGCTTTTTGCGGAGCTCTTGGCATTGTTCATGTCGGTATAGCTTTTGCTCTCGCTGTTGTTCATATTGTCGGTGTAGTTTGCCATGGTTTCTGCCTCCTTGTGAAATGCTTTTGATTTACACTTCTAGTATGGCAGGTATGACGTAAATTATTTTTCCAGATTCTGGTTTTTTACCAGCCACCGAAAATCATCATAATCAGCCGCACCAAAAGCAGCACTATCACCACCGGTATCAGGAACGGCAGTACCAAGGACAGAATGCCGCCGATGATGGCGCCGATCAGGACAATCACTGCGATGATGACTACGGCCACCAGGAGTTTGCCGTACCAGGTGTTAAAGTTGAACTTCTTATATTTGATGTCTATGCCGCCTTCGTCGTTGATTTCGGCGTGGAAGCCCTTCTGCTCTTCCGGCTCGTCGTCATAGTAGGTATAGGTCTGACTGCTTTCATAGCTGCCATCCCCCTGTGTATCTATGATGGTTCTGGCGATCAGCCTGGGATCGCCAAGACCATCCAGTATCTCTTTTTCGCTTTTCCCGGACGCGATTTCCTGGGATATATAGTTCTGATAATAGCGCACGTTATCTTCCACAATGGCCGGGGAGACTGCCCCGGTCAGGGCGGCGCGCAGTGTGCTTACAAATTCATTTCTGTCCATACTCTACCTCTGCCTTTCTCTGGCAACTCTGTTGTCTGTTCAGTGCCTATATCATAGCCTATCCCTGTATTTTCTGTCAACTTATTCTTCCGTCTCTGTCGCAGTGTCCACATTTTCCGTCGGTTTTTCCGGCTCCGCGCTTTCGTCCGGCGCTTCCCCTTCCACGCCTTCGAAATTCTCCTCTGGCTGCTCTTTCGCTGCCTTCCGCGCTTTTCTCTTTTTCTTCAGCCTCTTGATTACAATCAGCAGAATTAACAGAATTATCACGGCCGCGCCAAGTAGAATATACATCAGCGCTCCGCCCGGCTCCTCGGTCACGCAGAAGGTGTTCTCGGTGCTGTCCGCATCAAATACCAGATAGCTGCCGTCCTTCTGATAGGAAATCTTCTTCCAGCTGCCATCTGCATTCAGTCTGTACAATCCCGGTTTGCCTTTCATCTCAGGCGCAATGAAACGAAGCTTGTAGGAGGTGCCGTCAGTCAGAACCGGATCACGTAACGTGGAAGTCCACTGCTCCAGCACGATGCCCCTGGTAGGTACATTGCTTACATCTTCCTCAGCTTCCACCAGCACCAGCTTGGCGTCCAGGCTGAAGGTTCCCTCTGCCAGTAAGGTAGAGTGTGCCAGGTCACGCATCTGATCGCTGGCTACCGCTGTGGATTCGGTGGTGTACAGGACGTTCAGGTCTTTGGAGAAGGTCATATCGGACAGATCAGCCTCTTCCCATTTTCCATTGTATCCGTCCTTTTTCGGGATCTCCGGGTACTCCACGTCGGACAGATCCGCTCCGTACTCGAAGGGTACCGTTTTCAGGACTTCGTCGTCCGCCACGAACCGCAGCTCGAAGCTCTTGAAATCGGTGGGAATCTCAGCCTTCGCCGCCAGCTCCGCGAATTCCATAGGCTCCGCTTTGCCGCCGTAGCTGATGTCGTCTACAGCCCCGTAGGCGTCGCCTACGAAGTAGTTGCCGGACAGCTCGCCGTCTTCATCCACATCGCCCGCGATGGTTCCGATGTACTCATCTGCCTTTGTTACCTCGATGAGGCTGTAGCAGTCTCGGATATCGTTACCCCAGCCTGCGATACCGCCCACATAGTCACCGCCCTCCAGGGTGCATTTTGCATAAGAACGGCGGATGACGGAGTCGGAATAGCCCGCGATACCGCCCACATAGCTGCCGTTGGTGCTTAAGATACTGCCGTATCCCTCGCTGTCTGTCACCAGACCCAGGGCCATGTTGCCGACGACGCCGCCCGCATTGTCCTTCTTGGACGTCACTTCACCCTTATTGACGCAGCTCTGGATGATGGCTTTGGTCTCCAGCGTAAAGCTCAGGCTGTTATTGCCCAGCTTGGTAATATCGTCCTCCGGGTCTGTATCGTATTCGATGGCCATGGAACCGGCGATGCCGCCCACGTTTACATCGCCCTCAATCTCACCAAAGTTCTGACAGCCGTAGGCCTTGCCCCGGGTGGTTTTCTCTATCTGTTCATCTGATACGTCTACAATTTTATCCTCGATGGAATCGCCGGTGTCTGTGACGTCTGTCACCAGATCCACCATGGTGTTCATCACCTTATTGAACTGGGCGTTAATGCCCTGGAAGTCGTCGATCATATCTCCCGTCATATCGGAAATCTGATCACCCAGCTTTCCAAGCTGCTCGGAAATACCGCCTACCGCCGCGTAGAGACGATCGCCGTCCGCCCGGAAATCGTCGCCCAGCTGATTAAAAGACAGGTCCATACCTGACACATCCGCACCCAGCTTATCCAGAGCCGCCTTCATGGCGTTCAGTGCTTCCTCAATTTCAGAGTTCATGGTTTTCAGACCGTCCAGCGCTTCCTGCGTCTTGTCCTGAATATCCGGATCCTGCAGCAGGTCATTCAGCTTATTCTGCGCGTCGTTCAGCGCATTCATGCCTTCTTTCAGGTCATTTGCCGCATCGGTCAGCCCGTTGATCAGATTGGACAGATTCTGATCTGTCTGGTACTGGTTCAGGGCGTCGGAAGCTTTCTTTGAGGCGCTGGCCAGCTTATCGGAAGCCGTGCTCATGGACTCCTTGATGCTGTTTACCTCGTCCGCATGCTCCGGGCTGTTGAGGGTATCCAGAATCGCGTTGATTCTCTGAATCTCTTCATTGACACTTTCGGCCACATTGGAAAGCTGGGTCAGGGCCTCCTTTGCATCCTGTACGCCGGCCTTAATGGCTGCCTCCGACTTATTGACCTTTTCCAGGTTGCTGTCGGCCCAGTCTGTAGTCTTATTGGTCAGAGATTTGGCGCTGCTCTTAGCGTCATCCGTATAATCAGAAATCTTATTCATCCGATCGGAAATACCAGACCGGGAATCATCCACATGATCAAGGGCCGCGTCCACCAGGTCTCCCAGCTTATTGATTTCTCCGCGCAGTTCCTCAATCTTATCTGTGTCAAAGCGCAGGGTCAGGTCCGGCGCCATCTGTCCGGTGATGCCGCCCACGTCCTTACGGCCTTCTACGTAACCGTAGTTCCGGTTACCGCTTAAATATCCCGCGGAACGTCCAGCCACGCCGCCCACATTGTAACCGATATGGGGATAGCCGATGTGTCCTTCGTTGGTGCTGTTCTGCACCACACCGGAAGAGTAACCGCAGATACCGCCGGTATCCGTGGTGGTATTTACAATGTCGCTCTTTCCATCACTGTCGGAGAGCTGTTTCAGGTTCGTATCCAGGTTCAGATCCTCCAGCGTCGCGCCTTCCTCATGCTCGCCGGTATTAACGTCCGCCTCGTTGGAGCAGTTGATGATCTGCCCCAGGTTCCGGCCCACGACGCCACCGGTGCTGTGGGTTCCGGTGATGCTGCCGGAAGCAGATGAGTTATAGATGGATCCGCTCTCCTCATTGATACCCGCGATACCGCCCACATTGGTCTGGGCGTCAATGGTTCCGTTGAAGGTACAGGACAGAATCTGTCCGCTGTTGCTGCCTGCCACGCCGCCGATATTTTTCTTGGTACCGGT
This sequence comes from Laedolimicola sp., assembly GCF_051972735.1. Taxonomy (NCBI): domain Bacteria; kingdom Bacillati; phylum Bacillota; class Clostridia; order Lachnospirales; family Lachnospiraceae; genus Laedolimicola; species Laedolimicola sp. The sequence goes on from NZ_JBOKYU010000026.1 coordinate 27,542, forward strand.
GGGCGTCAGGGTTCCCTCTATATGTAAATTTTTTACTGTTGCACTTTCCTGCACATATCGGAAAAAGCCCTCGTTGGAACCGTCCCCGTCAAAGGTCAGGCCGGAAATGGTGTGTCCGCCGCCGTCGAAGGTTCCGCCAAAGGTGGGAATGGACTTAAAATCCGAATCCGCCAGATCCAGATCCCCGGCCAGCACCACTGTCTTTCCCTGGGACCAGGTATCCAATTTACAGTTTTTCGCAAGCCTCTCCAGATCCTCCACACCGGAAATCGTGATGGTATCCCCATCCGCATAAACGATATTTCCACCAGAAAAGGTAACTGACAGCGTCATGGCAGCCGCCAGAAGAATGCCCCCCGCATGTCTCATTTTACCAGTCATCTTCTTCGTCCTCCTCTTCGTCCAGCTTCTTAATCTGCTTCACATCCACCACTGCGTCAATATCTCCGTCTACCACGCCGTGAATCTCCGCGTCAATCTGTCCGGAGATATAACCGCGCACACGGCCGTCCACATGAACCTTGCCGCTGACATTGTGGGTGCGCTCCGGGTATTTGATATTGAAGCTGGTGCGTTCCAGAATCTTATCGCCCAGAATCAGGATGGCCGGCAGGATGGCCATAACGAGAATCATGGAAATGATAGTACCACGGCCCAGGCACACGCCGATGCCATAGATGGCCGGGTTCGTCGTAATCAGCGCAATCAATACGCCCGCAGTCGCCAGGATGGCTCCGGAGGTGATGATAGTCGGAAACGCCTGATTCAGAGTCGTGATAATGGCCTCTTTTATCGACATTTCCTTTTTCAGCTCCGTATAACGGTTCGCGATAACAATCGCGTAGTCGATGTTCGCGCCCATCTGAATGGAGCTTACTACCAGGTATCCCAAGAAGAACAGCGGGGTACCGGTCAGATAAGGCACTGAGAAGTTGATCCAGATACTTCCCTGGATGACGATAATCAACAGAATCGGCATACCCACTGACTTAAAAGTAAATAGCAGTACGATAATAACGAACAGTGCCGACAGGATACTGATCATCAGGTTATCCTGGCTGAAGCTGCTGGACAGGTCGTAGTCGCTGGTGGAGTTACCGACCAGATAGATCTCCGCGTCCTCGCCGTAATGCTTCTGCGCCACCTTTCGGATGGTGCTTAAGAACTCAAAGGTCTCATCATTTTCCTCCGGCAAGTTCAGGCTAATCAGCATTCTGGTATATTTATCGCTCTGGAGCTGATCCTGACCCTTGATCAGCTGATCGTGCAGATCGTCCAGCTTATCCACCTGATCCTGGTCCAGGTTTACATAATCCAGATGTTCGTAGGCAAACAGGAACATGTCGATCAGCGGCACACCGTAGCCGTCCAGATTGTTGATGATGTGGCCGTACTCCTCATTGTCCACCGCATAGGCCGAATAGATAATCCGCGCCTGTTCGATATCCATATCCGCCAGCTCGGCGAACTGCCGGGGCGTCAGGGAATCCGTCAGCATATAGGAATCTGATTTTTCAGAGCTGCTGTCGTCATCCATGGACACTTCGATATTGGACAGGCCTGTGGTGTAATCTACCTCGTCATATGTCTCCAATTCCTCCAGCACAGCCTTTTCCTTATCATAATGTCCGGACGGAACAATCAGCGCCATGATATTCGTATCGCCGAAGGTCGCTTTGATCTTCTTCTCCTCCAGCTGGGTCTCACTCTGATTCAGCGTATCGATGTTGTTCTGGCTGAATACATAAGGGCATTTATTGGAAAAATAGCAGCCGAAAACGATGGCCACCACGAAAATCGGCATCAGCAGCGGATAGATTTTCGTAATAATCTTACCCCAGCCATAGATATCCGGGATAAACTTCCTGTGGTGGGTCCGGTCAATCCATTTGCTGAAAAGCATCAGAAGACCGGGCATCAGGGTAAATACCACGATCATACTGAAGATAACCGCCTTAATCAGCACGCGGCCCAGGTCGAAGCCAATCTGGAAATGCATAAACATCATGGCTAAAAGACCTGACATGGTGGTCAGGGAACTGGATGAAATCTCAATGATGGCCTTACTCAGAGCCGTAATGCAGGCCTCTCTGGGTTCCAGGTTCTCCCGCTCCTCACTGAACCGATGGCACATGATAATCGCATAGTCAATAGACAAGCCTAACTGCAGGATCGAACAAACGGAATTGCTGACGAAGGAAATCTCGCCAAACACGAAGTTCGTTCCCTGATTCAGCAGGATAGCCGCGCCGAAGGTCATAAGAAGCACCGGAATCTCCGCGTAGGTCTGTGATGTGATCAACAGTACGATAATAATGATCACGATAACGATGGCCATGATCACGTTAATCTCCTGGGCCAGGGTCACAGACATGTCATTGCCCACCTCGCCGGCCACGGACACATCATAATCCGATAGCAGTGTCCTGATATCATTCAGAGCCTGCACACTCACATCACTCTCAGCCTCGTCCGTGTAGGTAATGGAATACAGGGCGCTGGTTCCCTTGAAATGATCCTCGGAATCATCAAATTCCACCTGATCTACGCCCTTGATGGCCTCCATCTGGTCCACCAGGGCCTCCGCCTGGGGATATGTAATATTGGAAATCATGATACGCGAGGTTCCATAGGTAATGAAATTCTTATCCATAATATCCAGGCCCTGCCGGGTTTCGGTGGTCTCCGGCAGATAATCGGTCAGCTCATTGTCGACCTTTACCCAGGATTTCGCGAAAACACTGAAGATAAGCGCCGCAATGTAAATCAGGAAAAACAGGTTGCGCTTATCCACGATGAAGGTCGCGATCTTCACCATGGGATTTTTTTTCTGTTTCTTTTCTTCCATAATAGAATGCTCCTCTGCCTATAGCTCGTTAAACTGTTTTACGAGAACTTCTGTCATTTCTTCCATGGACTGTCTGCTGCTGTCCAGATAGATATCGTAGCTGTCCGGGGCGCTCCAGTCCTTTCCTGTATGGAATTCGTAGTATTTTCTGCGATCCTTGTTGACCTTTTTAATCAGGGCTTCCGCCTCTTTTTCCGTGATATTCTTCTGCTCCATCTTCCGCCGGATACATTCCTCCATGGGCGCGGTCACAAAGACGCTTAAGACCCTGGCATCCGTCCGCTCTCTGAGGATATAATCCGCGCAGCGTCCGATGATCACTGCGTCAGTCTTTTTGGAAATATGGCGGATGACGTCGCCCTGAAGCTTAAACAGAGCTTCCTGCAGGGACGTTCCCTTGGGCACATGCTTATTGCCCCCGGTAACCATTTCGTACATCCAGGGATTGTGCTTTTTCTCATCAAATCGTGCCAGATAGGACTCCGCCAGATCGCCGCGCTCTGCCGCCATGGAAATCAGGTTCTGATCAAAAAACGGGATTCCCAGGCTTTCTGCCACACGTTCCCCCAGCTCGCGGCCACCGCTGCCCAGCTTTCTGCCGATTGTCAGTATCTTATGCGCCATAATGCCTTCCTCCCGATCGCAAAAATTCAATATTTTATACCCTCATAACACTCTGCCTATATTATATAGCAAATTCCTGTGAAAATAACAATACACACTTTCCGTTGTTTTGTTACCTTAATTCTGATTATAACTCCACAAAATGAAAAAAGGAACTCTGATTTCTCAGAATTCCTTTTTCTTCAGCGTGGGCGAGAGGATTCGAACCCCCGACCTTTTGGTCCGTAGCCAAACGCTCTATCCAGCTGAGCTACGCCCACATCTCAGTCATTCGCAAGTACTGTTTCCTGACTGCCTGATTATAATAGCACACATCACTGGGTAATGCAAGCGCTTTTTTAAATTCAGAATTTTCTGTCTATTTATCAAAACCTTTATTCACCTTATATGTTTTTCGTCCGCTTCCCTGCACAGCTGATTCTACAAAATTTTTCCATTCACGCATTCCGCATCCAAATCCAGCACATATCCATTTTACTTTGTAAAGGTATACAAAAAGCTCCGAATTCTCATCTTCTGTAAGAATTCGGAGCTTTTCTTTCATGCCGGCAACCGGAATCGAACCGGTACGGGAGGTTAGTCCCGCAGGATTTTAAGTCCTGTGCGTCTGCCAGTTCCGCCATGCCGGCATATGCACTAGCAGTGCAAGCGACCCGAATGGGACTCGAACCCACGACCTCCGCCGTGACAGGGCGGCGCTCTAACC
>NZ_JBOKYU010000027.1:0-30944 GCF_051972735.1 Laedolimicola sp.
CTCAGGCTCTGGCAGCAGTGGGAAGCTGCGTGGCATTGGTGGGAATTTTTGTCAATCTGATTGTGGGACTGGCGGTGGGTCCCAATGCGGCCCTGGCCAATCTGATCGGCCAGGGAAGGCGGGACAGCATAAGCCGGATGGTGCATACGATTATGACCTTCGGGGCAATACTGGGAATGATTTTGCTGGCTGTCAGTATGCTGACGGCACGGCTGGTGCTGGAGGCTTCCGGAACTCCGGAAACAGTCATCAATGAGGCATTATTATATATCCGCATTTATTTCATCGGACTGCCCTTCATGGTGCTTTATAATTTTGGATCTGCCATTCTTCGAAGCTATGGCGACACGAGACGCCCCATGTATTACCTGATCCTGTCTGGCATTTTAAATGTGGTTCTGAACCTTCTGCTGGTCATCGTATTTGGTCTCGGCGTGGCAGGTGTCGCCATTGCCACGGTTATATCCAATGTGCTGAGTACAGTGCTGGTAATGGTTCATCTCCATGCAAGAACAGATGAATTTCAATTCTGCTTCCACAGGCTGGGTATCGACGGCGCTGATTTAAAAAAGGTACTGCTGATTGGAATTCCGGCGGGCATCCAGGGTGCGATTTTTTCTGTGTCCAATGTATTTATCCAGAGCGGTATCAATTCCTTTGGAGAGGACGCCATTGCGGGATCCTCCCTGGCGCTGAATTTTGAATATTTTACGTATGATATTGCCAACGCCTTTGCCCAGGCGGCAGTAACCTTTACCAGCCAGAATTTTGGCGCGGGGAATCTGAAGCGCTGCAAGCGGATCTTCTGGCTTTGTATGCTGTTTGGAATGGGCTTTACCGAGATTTTGAGCATTATTTTTATGATCTGGGACGAATTTTTCGTAGGAATCTATACCGTCAGCAGCAGTGTGGCGGTCTATGGCCTGGTGCGGATGCATCATGTCTGCTCGCTGGAGGGACTGACAGCCACTTATGAGGTGGAGAGCGCGGCGCTCCGGGGTATGGGAAAATCCCTGGAACCCTCTATTATCACAATTCTGGGAACGGTTGTATTCCGTATGATCTGGCTTCTGACGGTATTTAAATGGTTCCCCACCTATGATATGCTGATGAATGTCTACGTAGCTTCCTGGGTATGTACGGGCGGCGCGATCTTTGTGGTCTGGTTTCTCTATATGCGAAAAATGGAAAAGCGCCAGGCTGAACTTGTATAGGTGATATGTAGTAGAAACTGTACAGGAAAATTTTGAAAAGACCTTGTTCTTTTATGAAAATCGATCTATAATGCAAAAAGACAATAAAACAGACGGGAGCTTGTATACAGGCTGAGAGGAAGGTGTGACCTTCGACCGAGAACCTGATTTGGATAATGCCAACGTAGGGATACCTGAGCAAAAAAGGAAGAACGGAAAGCTACCAAATCGGTGGCTTTCTTTTTTATTGCGTTTATTGCGAAAAATTATGGGACAGGAGAAGAAGGCATGGTAAAAGTAAACGGAACAGAGCTTAATATCGCCGGAAAAACCGTGGCGGAATATCTGGCTGAAACCAATTACGATCCGAAGCGGATCGCAGTGGAGCGAAATGGCGATATTGTGCCAAAGGCACAGTACGAGACAGCGGTGCTGGCAGACGGCGACAGCGTGGAAGTAGTCAGCTTTGTGGGAGGCGGCTGAGATGATACCGACAAAGGAAGAATGGTACCGGGCCCTGGCAGACCGGCATGGGGAAGCCTTCCAGAAAAGGGCAGAGCATGCGACCGTGGCCATCTGCGGCCTGGGAGGCTTAGGCTCCAATATCAGTATCTGCCTGGCAAGAGCCGGTGTGGGAAAGCTGATACTGATTGATTTTGACCGGGTGGATATCTCAAATCTTCACCGGCAGCAGTACAAGGCAAATCAGCTGGGTCTTCCGAAGACGGAGGCGCTGGCGGCGAATCTGAAAGAAATCGCGCCCTATATCGAGTTGGAACTCCATACGATCCGCATTACAGAGGACAATATCGGAGAGCTTCTTAAGGACGCGGATCTGATCTGCGAGGCTTTTGATAATCCGGAGTGTAAGGCAATGCTGGTCAATACCGTGCTGGAGAAATTTCCGGAGAAATATCTGCTGTCCGGCTCCGGTATGGCCGGTATGGACAGTGTGAACCGGATACAGACCCGGCGGGTTACGAAACGGTTCTATCTCTGTGGGGACGGTGTCAGCGACGTGAAGGAGTGCGGCACGCTGGTCTCCAGCCGGGTCATGACCTGCGCGGCCCACGAGGCCCATATGGTGATACGGATTCTGGCGGGAGAGCCGGAGCCGTAAGAAGGGGATTAAACGTGAAATTTAAGAGAAAGAAGGTATACATATGAACAACGATACATGGACACTGGGGGGACATGAATTCCATTCCCGTTTCATTCTTGGATCCGGGAAATATTCCCTGAACTTAATCGAGGCTGCGGTAAAGGACGCGGGCGCAGAGATCATCACACTGGCGGTACGCAGGGCGAACACCAGAGAGCATGAGAATATCCTGGATTATATTCCGGACCATGTGACACTGCTTCCAAACACCAGCGGAGCCAGAACTGCGGAAGAAGCAGTCCGTATCGCGCGGCTGGCCAGAGAGCTTGGCTGCGGCGATTTCGTAAAGGTGGAGATTATGCGGGATTCCAAGTATCTCCTGCCGGACAATCAGGAGACCATTAAGGCCACCGAGATTCTGGCAAAGGAGGGCTTCGTGGTCATGCCCTATATGTATCCGGATCTGAATGTGGCAAGAGATCTGGTGAACGCAGGAGCGGCTTCCGTTATGCCGTTGGCGTCTCCCATTGGCTCCAATAAGGGTCTGGCCACAAAAGAATTTATCCAGATCCTGATTGATGAAATCGATTTGCCGATTATCGTGGACGCCGGTATCGGAAAGCCCTCTCAGGCCTGCGAGGCCATGGAGATGGGAGCCGCGGCGATTATGGCCAATACGGCGCTGGCCACAGCAGGCAACCTGCCGCTTATGGCTTCCGCTTTTAAGGACGCCATAGAGGCCGGACGAAACGCTTATCTGGCAGGGCTTGGAAGAGTGCTGACTAGGGGCGCGGCAGCCTCCGATCCGCTGACCGGATTTCTGCGGGATTGAGGGGTGTGAGCACATGGAAAATCAGTTCTTTGTAGACTCGGAATACCTTTCCGAAAAAGCGTTGGCGAAGAAGCATAAGCTGGAGACGGATCCCTCTTCCAGAACCAACCATATGGAATATATGCCCGGTATGGAGCAGATCGACTCGGACATCTGCGAAAAGGTCATGTCCCAGGTGGCGTCCTATGATTATCAAACGTATACAGAGAAGGATGTGAAAGCAGCCCTGGAGCACCGTACCTGCTCCGTGGAGGATTTTAAAGCTTTATTATCTCCGGCGGCGGAACCCTTCCTGGAGCAGATGGCGGAGCGGGCCAGATGGGAGACCAGTAAGCATTTTGGCAATACGGTGTATCTGTTTACGCCCCTTTATATCGCCAATTACTGCGAAAATTACTGTGTATATTGTGGCTTCAACTGCTATAACCACATTAACCGCATGAAGCTCAATATGGAGCAGATCGAGAAAGAAATGAAGGTTATCGCCGACAGCGGTATGGAGGAGATCCTGATTCTGACCGGTGAGAGCCGTGGTAAGAGCGGCGTCGATTATATCGGCGAGGCCTGTAAGCGGGCAAAGAAGTATTTCCGGATGGTGGGGCTGGAGATTTATCCGGTCAATTCCGATGAATACCGGTATCTTCATGAATGCGGCGCAGACTACGTGACGGTATTTCAGGAGACCTATGATACGGATAAGTATGAAACGCTGCATCTGATGGGCCACAAGCGTGTATGGCCTTATCGGTTCAACGCCCAGGAGCGGGCGCTGATGGGCGGCATGCGCGGCGTGGGATTTTCGGCGCTTCTGGGACTGTCGGATTTTCATAAGGACGCGCTGGCAAGCGCGCTGCATGTCTATTATCTGCAGCGGAAATATCCCCATGCGGAAATGTCCCTGTCCTGTCCGAGACTGCGTCCGATTATCAACAACGATAAGATCAATCCGCTGGATGTCCATGAAAAGCAGCTGTGTCAGATTATCTGCGCGTACCGGATCTTTCTGCCCTACGTGGGGATCACCGTGTCCTCCCGGGAGAGCGCGTCCTTCCGGAACGGGATCGTGAAGATTGCGGCGACGAAGGTGTCTGCAGGCGTATCCACCGGTATCGGGGATCATGAGAGTAAATACAGCGGCAAGGACGACGGAACAGAGACCGGAGACGAGCAGTTTGAGATCAACGACGGGCGGAGCTTTGAGACCATGTATGAAGATATTACGGAGGAAGGACTTCAGCCGGTGCTGAATGATTATGTGTATGTCTGATGTGTTAGTGATTACAAATCGTAAGCTTTGCAAAGAGGATTTTTTGGGGCGTATAGAAGCGCTGGCTGCGGCGGGCCCCAGGGGTATTATTCTGCGGGAAAAGGATTTGCCGGAGACAGAATATCTGGAGCTGGCGCGCCAGACGGCAGAAATCTGCGACAGATATCAGACGCCCTGTGTTCTGCACAGCTTTCCGGGGATAGCTCTGGAGCTGGGCGTAAAGCGGCTCCATCTGCCGCTGCCCCTCCTGCGGAAATTATCCCCGGATGAGCGGGCGTATTTTACCGTGCTGGGCGCGTCCTGTCATTCCGCGGAGGACGCCCGGGAGGCGGAAGCTTTGGGATGTACCTATATAACTGCGGGGCATGTATTTGATACAGACTGCAAAAAAGGACTGCCCGGGCGGGGGCTGGAGTTTTTGAAACAGGTGTGTGAAAGCGTGAGGATCCCGGTGTATGCCATTGGCGGAATCGATCCGGAGAATTACAAAGAGGTGATGGCTATAGGGGCGGCAGGCGTGTGCGTCATGAGCGGCGCTATGGTATGTGAAGCGCCGGGACGCTATCTGTCAGCCTTTTCAGAAAAGAAAGAACAGACGGCGAACACACAGAAGGGGATAAGATAGAATGAAATTTAAGAAAGAGATGCTGCTGCTCTACGCGGTGACGGACCGGCACTGGACCGGCAGGCAGACGCTGGAAGAGCAGATAGAGGAGGCTCTGGCGGGAGGCGTGACGATCCTGCAGTTGCGGGAAAAGAATCTTCCGGAAGAGGAATTTCTGCAGGAAGCTATCCGGGTAAAGGAAATCTGTCATCGCCACGGCGTCCCGCTGATTATCAACGATAACGTGGAGGTAGCCCTGAAAAGCGGCGCGGACGGCGTCCACGTAGGTATCGAGGACGCTCCGGTCAGCGAGATTCGCGCCCGGGTTCCGGCGGACTTTATCATCGGGGCCACCTGTAAGACGGTAGAGCAGGCGAAGAAGGCAGAGCAGGCCGGCGCGGACTATATGGGCGTAGGAGCCGTATTTCCATCGCCTACCAAGACAACGGCCATTCGGATTACCAGGGAGCAGCTCTATGAAATCTGTACCTCCGTACAGATTCCGGCGGTGGCCATCGGCGGTATCACTGCAGAGAACATCACAGAGATCCGGGGCGGCGGCATGGCCGGAGCGGCTGTGGTTTCCGCTATCTTCGGAGCGGCGGATATCCCAAAAGCAGCGGGAGATCTGAAGAAAAAGGTAAAAGAGATAGTAACGGGCGCATAAAGCCCGTGAAAGCGGCAGACCGGGGGCACCACTCTCTGTCGCGATAGAAAAATAATGCGAAAACAAAGGAAAAGAGGAAAACACAAATGAGAACAGCATTATCAATCGCAGGCAGCGATTCCTGCGGAGGCGCCGGCATTCAGGCAGATCTGAAGACTATGACCATGAATGGAGTGTACGCGATGACAGCGGTTACCGCACTGACAGCGCAGAACACCACCGGCGTAAGAGCAATCCAGGAGGCAACTCCGGAATTTTTGGGACAGCAGATTGACGCGGTATTCGAGGATATTTTCCCGGACGCGGTCAAAATCGGAATGGTATCCGCAAGCGAACTGATTCGTGTCATTGCAAAGAAGCTGCGTGATTACGAGGCGAAGCATATCGTGGTGGATCCGGTCATGGTAGCTACCAGCGGCTCGGTGCTTCTGAAGACAGATGCGGTGGAGACACTGGAAAAGGAGCTGCTGCCTCTGGCGGAGGTGGTAACACCCAATATCCCGGAGGCGGAGATTCTGTCCGGCATGGCTATTAAAACCAAAGAGGATATGCTGGCTGCGGCAGAGAAAATCAGCAAAACCTATGGCTGCGCTGTCTTATTAAAGGGCGGGCACAGTATCAATGACGCCAACGACTATCTCTATGCAAATGGGGAAGGTCACTGGTTCGAGGGTAAGCGCATTGCGAATCCCAATACCCATGGAACCGGCTGTACCCTTTCCAGCGCGATTGCTTCCAATCTGGCCAAGGGCTATGAACTTCCGGAAGCGGTAAAGCGGGCGAAGGATTATATCTCCGGCGCGCTGGGAGCCATGCTGGATCTGGGTAAGGGATCCGGCCCCATGAAGCATGCCTTTGATCTGACGGGCGAATTTGCGAAGGAGGTGCGGTAAGATGACAGAAAAGCGTACTTCTGTATTTGAAAACGGTCTTATCTGGTTCGGAGCCGGAGTCTCGATTGCGGAGATTCTGACAGGAACTTATCTTGCGGATCTGGGCTTCGGAAAAGGTCTGCTGGCTATTATTGTAGGTCACATCATCGGCTGTACCATGCTGTTCTTATCTGGCCTCATCGGCGGAAAGGTGCGAAGAAGCGCCATGGAAACGGCAAAGATGAGCTTTGGAAGCAAGGGCGGACTGCTTTTTTCCGCACTGAATGTGATTCAGCTGGTAGGCTGGACGGCTATTATGATTTATGACGGAGCCCTGGCGGCGGACGGCATTCTGGGCGTGGGCAACTGGGTCTGGTGTCTGCTGATTGGCGGCCTGATTATTGTGTGGATTCTCATCGGTATCGAAAACCTGGGTAAGGTAAATACGGTGGCCATGGCGGCGCTCTTTATCCTGACCATTATTTTAAGCTTTGTGATCTTCGGACACGGTGGCGCGGCCGTCACAGGAGGAGAAGGCATGACCTTTGGCGCAGCCGTAGAGCTTTCCGTAGCCATGCCGCTGTCCTGGCTGCCTCTGATTAGCGATTATACCAGAGAGGCGGAAAAACCGGTGCAGGCGACAGCGGTCAGCGCAGTCGTTTACGGCCTGGTAAGCTGCTGGATGTATGTGATTGGTATGGGAGCCGCGATTTTTACCGGAGAGTCGGATATCGCGCAGATTATGGTAAAGGCTGGACTGGGTATCGCAGGCCTTCTGATCATTGTATTCTCCACCGTGACCACCACCTTCCTGGACGCATATTCCGCAGGTATTTCCAGCGAGTCCCTGGGAGAGAAGATCAATGGAAAATGGGTAGCGGTTGTGGTGACTGTGATTGGTATCGCAGGAGCCATCCTGTTCCCCATGGACGATATCACGGACTTCCTGTATTTCATCGGATCTGTTTTTGCGCCGATGATTGCCATTCAGATTGCGGATTTCTTTATTCTGAAAAAGGCAGAGAGTAAGAGAGCCTTCGAGTGGAAGACGCTGGTGGTGTGGCTTCTGGGCTTTGTCATTTACCGGTGGCTGATGAATGTGGACATGGTCGTAGGCAATACCCTGCCGGATATGGTGGTTACCATTGTGCTGTACGTAGTTGCAGAGAAGCTGGCAGGAGAGAAGAAGTAGGCATTACATAAAAGAATGGAAAGTTGGGTAACACCTGATAAAAACGGGATCGGAGAAAGAAAGCTTCGATTCCGCTTTTTATTTGCCTGTCAGCGTGGTAAAATAAAACAAAATGCGCGAAGGAAGCAAAAGAGAAAACAGTAAAAGAGAAGACAGGAGGAAGAAACACCATGTCGCAGAAAAAAGCAGAAAATTACTTGGAGCAGAAAGGGTTCTTAGATCACGTAATCCGTCTGGAGGCATCTACGGCCACCGTGGCGGAGGCAGCGGACGCATTGGGTGTGGAGCCGGGCATGATTGCCAAGACCATGTCCTTTCTGCAGGATGACCAGCCGATACTGATACTGACGGAAGGAACGGCCAGAGTAGAGAATCGAAAATACAAGGATACTTTTCATATAAAAGCGAAAATGATTCCCTTTGAAGAGGTAGAGCAGTGGATCGGCCATGCGCCGGGCGGGGTCTGCCCCTTTGGGATCAACGATGGCGTGAAGGTCTATTTGGATGAGAGCCTGCGTCGCTTCGAGACCGTGTATCCGGCAGCAGGGGACGATCACAGCGCGGTGAAGCTTACCATTCCGGAACTGGAAGAGGTGGCGGGAGCCGTTGGGTGGGTAGACGTCTGCAAGGAACTTCAGTAACGATATCTGTCCCTATTATCATGAACTGTAAATCTGCGGGATAAAATTCTGCTTTTCTGTAGTAAACCTGAAAAAGAAGCGTTTATATAAGTAAAGGGAAGGAGGATTATCCTATGAAAAAAAGACTTAGTCTGTTACTGATAACAGCCGCCACAGCCACATTTCTGACAGCCTGCGCCAGAGGCGCGCAGACTCAGGACACCGTCGGATCCGAGCCCCAGGTACAGACCGGCGATGCAGTGTCTGAGGAGGAGAGCACAGATGGTTCCGGTGACGCAGCCACACTGCCCGATCTCACGGAATCCCGCCCGGTGGCTTATGCGCCCTGTGTCCGGGTGAACGGCGTCATTTACCAGGATACCGGGTTCTTAAGCAGCATGGTTGGCTGCGGTAATATGGATGGAAAGATTACCACTTCAGTGGAAAGCACCCAGCTGCCTGCCAAAGACGATGAAGCCAATTTCGGAAAAGGGTATGGCTACCAGTTCGGCGCGGACGACACCCTGCTTGTGTACTGGGACGACGAACCCCATATCTTCCGGAATGTGGATTCTGTGGACACGTCGATCCCGGCGGAGGTACTGCATTTCACGGCTGAGGTAAAGGAAGTAAACGAGGGGAATCTTCTGGTGACCTACATCGCTGTGGCCGACGGCTTTCAGGAAATGTCCGCAGGCGACTATGTGGTTTCCACAGATAATCTGATGGACGAGGTACAGACCGGCGACACCGTGGAGATCTGGTTTAGCGGTTACATCCAGGAGACCGACCCGGCCCAGATCGGACTGGCATACCGGATTGAAAAAGTGAATGAAAAATAGAAAAGTCGTCAAAATGTCGATGATACACAAAGAAAAGTCGTCATTTTGACGACTTTTCTTTACATGTAAAAAAATGTGATAAAGTACATAAAAAGAGGCAGGACATGGAGAAGAATGATGGAAGAAAAACGATTTGCCGTAGAGAATACAATTTCAACCGAAGAAATGAAAAGAATAAGAAAGAAACTGGATCTCACACAGAAAGGATTTGTGGGTTTGCTGGGTTGCTCCAAAAAGACAGTGGAACGCTGGGAAAAAGAACCTGCAAGCGGACCGGTTGTCTTGCTTATGAAGCTTCTGGAGCGTAACATGGATTATATAAAAGAACTGGAAATCCCTTCGCAAAACCTGCCGGTCAGAATGTGGTACATGTATAAAGAAAAGTACTGTACTTTAATCGATGTAGACGAAACAAAGAACCTGATTCAGATAAAAAATTATACGGACAATGTAATGTTCCGGGCGTTTGGAAAAAAGGAACATCCGGATATGGATGATTATCGCGCGTTTCTGGAATCGCGCTGTTTTCCGGAAAGCAGAGACAAGATGAAGCTGGTGCTTCAGGATTTGGGTCTGCCCTTTTATGATCCCTATTTGATTATTCAGAAGACGGAAGGAAGAATGGCGGAGGATGATTTCTGGCTCCGGATAGAAAAGGGAAAGGGGGAGACAGGATGAAATTTCTGGTGGAGCAGGTGGAACGCGTCACAGGGCTTCGGAATTTCGGAATCTATATGAATCAGCTGTTTACCATAGATGCGTTATTTTTAAATGAAGATCGGCACACGCACAATATGGCAGTTTTAATGGACGGAGAGGGCCGGTTTTCCCTTTGCCCGGTTTTTGACAATGGCGGCGCGTTGTTGTCTGATATGTCAATGGACTATCCGATGTCAGAAGATCCGGTAGTGTTGATGAGGGAAGTAAAAGCAAAAACAATCAGTACAGATTTTGATGAACAGCTGGATGTATCGGAAAGGCTTTACGGTCGAAATCTCAGATTCCATTTTACAAAAAAACAGGGAGCGGAATTGCTGAAAAAAGCAGTAGGGTATGAAGAAGAGATTCGTAACCGTGTAGCATCGATCTTATATCTGCAGATGGATAAATATCGCTATTTATGGAAATAAAGAAGAAAAACTTATGGACGAGCGCTTAAAACAACAGCAACGGAGGCAGAGACTGGAGAGAACACGGCGTGTCGGCAAAGCAGGTCTATGGCAGACAGCAAAAGACCAGACAGGGCTCGGAGAAGCTCTATCAGGTGACGGATCAGATCCTGAAAGAGCATATCCGGAAGGGCAATCTGAAAGAATAGAAGTTAAGAAGAAAATGTAGTGAAACTTGCGGAACCCGGGTAAGCGTGATAAACTGGTAAAAACGATACAAGGTGAGATAGAAAATGAATGTAATGTCCATCAATACGTTAATTGAAAAAATGAAGCGGCAGGTAAAGAAATATTATAATGAAATGTAGAATTTAGAAGGTAATGTATAGAAAAGAGGGGGTTGTTGAAATGATATGCTCCCTTCTAGGTAGACAAGTGAAATAATAAAAACTTGTCACTTAGGAGGGAGCATATTTTATGTCTAAAAGAAAAGTATCTGTTGAGGACTGCCCGAAAATAAAAAATTACAGCACCTGCATACCGCCGTACTTGCGAATCATCAGTACATCACAGGCGCCTTCGCCGAACACTCCGTCCAGGGCAGCCTTGTACTCGGCCACGGCCTCATTCTTCACGAAGGCCTGGATCGTTCCTGCGAAGCCGCCGCCATGGACACGGCTGACGCCGTTTGCGCCCAGAATGGCATCACTAACGGCCAAGGCTACAGAGACGTTCTGGTGTGTGATATCATGGTTCGTGTATACATTCTGGAGATATTTGAAAGAGGAATCGCCGGAAGCCTTTACGGTCTTCAGAAATGTGCCGAAATCCTCTGCCTTCAGAGCGGCAACCTCTTCCTGTACCCGCACATTTTCTGTCACAAAATGGATGGCGCGTAAATAAGCGCGGTCGCCTGCCTTTTCACGAATTTCAGCAGCGTGAGAGAGCAGCTGCTCCAGAGTAATGCCATGCAGAAGCTCCTGACCGAGTACGGCAGCCACGGCGCGCATTTCTGCGGGAACGGCTGCGTAGTCCGGGGTCAGATCCGCATGGGAGCCCTTGGTATCGGTGATACAGAGACTGTATCCATATTTTATCAGGTCGCAGCTTACATTTTCGATAACCGGGTGAGCCACATCCGCAAAATCAATATGTACCAGATTACCCACGGAGCTGGCCATCTGATCCATCAGTCCGGAGGGCTTTCCAAAGTGGACGTTCTCCGCATACTGGCCGATGATAGCGATATCAACCGGGGAAAGCTTCATCTCATTGTAGAGGCCGGACACGATGGTTCCGATGATGGTTTCGAAAGCGGCAGAGGAGGACAGTCCTGCGCCAATCAGTACGTCGCTGGTCACATAAGCCTGGAAGCCGCCGATTTTGCCGCCATGGTTTTTGATTCCTTCCAGCACGCCGCGGATCAGGGAATCGGTGGTTCCTTTCAGTTCTTCCTTTACCTCCAGGTCGTCCAGGGATACGGTAATCATATCGTAACCGTCAGATACCACACGTACAACCGGCTCATCCACCGGCGCGGTGATGGCGATAGCGTCCAGGTTGATGGAAGCGGCCAGTACCTCGCCGTGCTGATGATCCGTGTGGTTGCCGCCGATCTCGCTGCGGCCCGGCGCGCTGAAGATCGCGATCTCTCCGGCTCCATACAGCTCCTCATAGCGTGTCAGGGCATCGATGTAACGCTGGCGCTGATAATCCAGACGGCTTTTGTCCAGGTAGATATCCATGAGTGTGGAATCCAACTCCCGGTTCTGTAACAGATTTTTTACTTCTCCTGTTGTTTTCATTTAGAACTCTCCTTAATGTGATTATAGTATAATATGGTTTTCAGATCTGGAAGAATAAATAGATCTGAAGGATTCTTATGGATTTATAGTATATGATTTTGAATTACTTGTCAATCGCTGGGAAAATCAACGAAAAACAAAACTGAACAACGCAAAAAACAACTTGAATTTCGTGGATTTTGGTGTTAAATTGTAACAAATTACCAAAGAAATGAATGAGAAATAGACAGGTTGCACAAAAGGGAAAGAAGAATTTTTAAGAAAGAAAGAAGAATTTTCTATGTTTTTTTAGGATTCAGACTGGTATATTATCAGTGGTAACAAAAATGTTGATTCATTTGGGAGGTAAAACAAAATGAAAAGAAAAGCATTAAGTCTTATTCTGGCACTGACCATGTTGGCTTCTTTAGTTGCAGGATGTGGCAGCAAGAAAGAGGAAACAACTGAAACAGCTGACACAACAGTTGCAGCGGACACAGCAGATGCAGCAGCAGACGCAACAGGTGATTCCGATCTGGCAGACAAAAAAGTCGGCGTATGTATTTATCAGTTCTCTGATAACTTCATGACTCTGTTCCGTACCGAGCTTCAGAGCTATCTGGAGAGCAAGGGCTTCAAGGCAGAGAACATTAAGATCGTAGATGGCGCAAATGACCAGGCTACTCAGTCCGGACAGATTGACAACTTCATCACAGAGGGCGTTGATGTCCTGATTATTAACCCGGTTAACTCTTCTTCCGCAGCTACAATTACTGATAAGGTAGTTGCAGCAAACATTCCGCTGGTATATATCAACCGTGAGCCGGATGCAGCAGAGGAGCAGAGATGGGCAGATGAGAACATGAACGTTACTTACGTTGGATGTGACGCTCGTCAGTCCGGTACTTTCCAGGGCGAGATGATTGCTGAGCTGGGAATGGACAAGCTGGATATGAACGGCAATGGCAAGGTTGATTACATCATGGTAGAGGGTGACCCGGAGAACGTAGACGCTCAGTATCGTACAGAGTTCTCTATCAAGGCTCTCGAGGAGGCAGGTCTGACCGTTAACTGTCTGACAGATCAGGTTGGTAACTGGCAGCAGGATCAGGCACAGCAGATTGTTGCTAACGCTCTTGGACAGTACGGCAATGATATTGAAGTAGTATTCTGTAACAATGACTCTATGGCTATGGGTGCTCTGCAGGCTATTCAGGCAGCAGGACGTACTGTTGGAAAAGATATCTACCTGGTAGGTGTAGACGCTCTGTCTGAGGCTCTTGAGGCTGTAATCGCAGGAAACATGACTGGTACAGTATTCAATGACCACTTCTCTCAGTCTCACAGTGCTGCTGACGCTGCAATCAACTACCTGACAGGAGCTGGAAACGAGCACTACATTGGTTGTGACTACGTAAAGGTTACACAGGACAATGCTCAGGAAGTTCTTGACATGGTAAAATAAAAATGTAAATACGATGCGGGCGTTGGACAACGGCGTCCGCATTTTTTAGCTGATTGAAGAAGGAGAGCAAAATGGCTGAGTATAAACTGGAGTTGAAGGGCATCTGCAAGTCCTTTCCCGGCGTTAAGGCGCTCGACAATGTACAGTTGTCAGTTCGTCCCGGCACAGTCCATGCGCTGATGGGAGAAAATGGTGCAGGTAAATCCACCCTGATGAAATGTCTGTTTGGTATCTACAAGATGGATGCCGGAGAAATTTATCTGGATGGTGAGAAAATTGAAGTGAAGGATCCGGACGATGCAATGAGCAAAGGAATTGCTATGGTGCATCAGGAGCTTCAGCCGGTGCTTGCAAGAAGTGTAGGCGAAAACCTTTTCCTTGGAAGATTCCCAACAAAGAATTTTGGACCGTTAAAAGTAATTGATCATAAGAAAATGTATGAAGATACAAAGATGTGGCTGGATGAAGTTGGTATGGACTTCGATCCGAAGGCACAGCTTGGATCTCTTTCTATTGGACAGATGCAGTCTGTTGAGATTGCAAAGGCTGTTTCCCATCAGGCAAAGGTAGTAATTTTTGATGAGCCGACTTCCTCATTGTCTGATAAAGAAGTAGATGCCCTGTTCCGGATCATGAATGATCTGAGAGATAAGGGTGTTGCAATGATCTACATTTCTCATAAGATGGATGAGATTAAGCGGATCGCAGATGATATTACCGTTATGCGTGACGGTGGTTATGTAGGTACATGGCCAGCAGCCGAGATGACCACAGAGCAGATTATTGCGAAGATGGTTGGTCGTGAACTGACAAATGTATATCCGGAGAAAGACAGTGAGATTGGCGATGTGATTCTGGAAGTGAAGGATCTTTGTTCCATTCATGAGAAATCCTTCCAGCATATAAGCTTTAAGCTGCGAAAAGGAGAAATCCTTGGATTTGGCGGTTTGGTAGGAGCCCAGAGAACAGAGCTGATGGAAGGTATCTTCGGAATCCGTGGAGTAGCATCCGGCGAGATCTACATCCATGGCAAGAAAGTGAATATAAAGCACCCCATTGACGCCATGAATGCAGGAATCGGTCTGATTACCGAGGACCGTCGTGGAAATGGTATCTTTGGTTGTCTGTCCATTAAGGATAACGTGGGTGTTTCTGTATATAACAAATATCTGAAAGCAGGATTTGTACTGGATCACAAGAAGATTAATAATGTAGTTGATGAAAGCATTGATAAACTGAGAATCAAGACTCCCAGCATGAAAGAACATATTGCCAATCTGTCCGGTGGTAACCAGCAGAAGGTTATCGTATCCAGATGGCTTGCAAATGACCCGGATGTGCTGATTATGGATGAGCCGACCCGTGGTATTGATGTAGGAGCAAAGCATGAGATTTATGAGATTATGAATGATCTGGCAAAGCAGGGCAAGGCAATTATCATGATCTCTTCTGAAATGGCGGAGCTGCTTGGTATGTCTGACAGAGTCTGTGTTATGTGTAATGGACGCCTGACCGGTGAGATTACGGAAAAAGATAAGATGACTCAGGCAAACGTTATGAATTATGCAACACAATTCTGATGCTGAAGGAGGATTATAAGAATGGAAAAGACAAAGCAGAAACAAATTACAGATTTTCTGATTAATAATGGTGTTATCATCGTTATGTTTATTCTGGTTATTGTAGCCGGACTGACAACCCAGAACTTTTTTACTTTAAATAACTTAAATAACCTGTTAAACAACATGAGTTTCCGTCTGGTTATCGCGCTGGGTATCGCAGGCTGTGTTATTACCGCAGGATGTGACCTTTCCGCAGGACGTCTGATTGGTCTTGGCGGATGTATCTCCGGCGTACTGCTGCAGAGAATGGATTATTCCGGAAAATTTTTCCCGGAAATGCAGCCTCTGAATGTATTTCTGGCAGCATTAATTGCTATGCTGGTATGTGCGTTATTTGGAACCATTACAGGCTTCTTTATCGCTTACTTAAGCGTACCGCCGTTTATTGCTACGCTGGCAACCATGGAGATTGTATATGGTCTGAACATGCTGTTTACCAACGCAACACCGCTGGGAGGATTCACTACAGAATATACAAATATCGGAAGCGGAAAGTTCTTTGGCCTGAGCTACCTGGTTTGGATCGCGCTTGCTGTAGCTGCAGTCAGCTGGTTTATCTTTAATATGACCCGTCATGGAAAATATATGTACGCAATTGGCGGAAACCCGCAGGCGGCTGAGGTTGCCGGCGTTCCGGTTAAGCTGACTCTGATTCTGATTTACATGAAGGCAGCAGCTATGTATGGTCTGGCAGGTTTCATGCTGGGCGCAAAATCAGGTGGTGCGTCTGTACAGCTTGGTTACGGTTACGAGATGGAAGCAATTGCCGCATGTACAATCGGTGGCGTATCTGTTACCGGTGGACGTGGTAAGGTATCTTCCGCATTTATCGGTGTTGCCGTATTCGAGCTTCTGAAGATTGCTCTGCAGTACATGGGCGTCAATGCAAATGCTCAGTACATTGCAATCGGCGTTGTTATCTTCGTTGCAATTTCTCTGGATATCAGAAAGTATGTGGCAAAGAAATAAAATTTATAGTATAATAAATAGCGGCAGGGTGCATCAGCATCCCGCCGCTATTTGAATTTGTGCATTTAAGGGGACAGGTATTAAAGGGAGATTATATGGACACTAATAACAGATATTCTGTGTTGCTGGTAGATGATGAGGAAGAGGTAATCCGGATTATTATGAAGAAACTGGACTGGGAATCCATGGGACTTCAGATTATCGGGCATGCCGGAAATGGCGTGGAAGCACTGGAAATGGCAGAAGAGCTGCAGCCGGATATTGTGATGACGGATATAAAGATGCCTTACATGGACGGACTGACACTTTGCAGAAAGCTAAAAGAGTTGTCAAGGACGATTCGGGTTATTATTTTTTCCGGCTTTGATGAATTTGAATATGCAAAAGAAGCGATTAAGATGGATGCGGCGGAGTATCTGTTGAAGCCGGTTAATGCGGGAGAATTGCGGGAAGTGTTTGAACGGATTCGCGGTGAACTTGACCGGGAAAGGGACGAGAAAAGAAATACGGAAAAACTACGGGAATATTACATGGAAAGTCTGCCGGTTCTGCAGGAGAGCTTTTACATGGCTTTGCTGGAGGGGCGTGTCGTAGCAGGGCAGATTGGAAAATATGTGAATGACTATAAGGTACATCTGGCGGCGCCTTATTATGTGGTAACTGTTTTGCACATCAGTACGCAGTCACTTCCGGAGGAAGAACGGGAGGATCCGTTTTTAATGGCTATGGCAGTGAAAAAGTATGCAGAGGAACAAGTGGAAGAACGGTGGGACAGCCGCTTTTTTATTTATCTGGGAGATATTATTATGATTTCCCAGCTGCAGACGAAGGATAGTCTGCTCAAGTATACAGATGAGATGGATCGACTGTGCCGGATGGCTAAGAAGGTTTGCAATGCCAGAATGACCGCAGGAGTGGGATATCTGTGCGACAGTCTGGAACAGCTGCCCTTTTCTTATCAGGGAGCAAAGCAGGCAGTAACCTACCGTGTTTTGTACGGGAATACCAGAGCTATTAGTATTGCGGAGGTTGAGCCGGGAGAGAGCGGAGAAATGCAGCGGAAGGAATCCTATGCAGAACTGCTTCAAAGAATTATTAAAAAGATTCGTGTGGGAGAGGAAGAAGGGCTGCGTGAAGCGATCCACGAGTTTATTAACTGGCTGACCGTAACACATCTGTCCATGCAGAATTACAGAATTGTTATGATGGAACTGGCGGCGGAGCTGGTGCGGTTTGCAGCGGGACATGAGTTGAACATAGGAACCGGAAGCACTGACGGCTCCGATGTATATCATCAGGCTTTACATATGGAATCTACAGAAGTGCTGGAACAGTGGCTCCAGACTCTGTGTAGAAATTTACAAAGGGAAATGCTTCACGAACGGCAGGATTCTACCAAGTCTTTTGTGCAGAGGGCGGAAGAATATGTAAAAGCACATTACGCAGATCAGGATTTGAGTGTGGAGGAGATCTGCAGAGAAATGAATGTGAGCGCAGCTTATTTTTCTACCATATTTAAAAAAGAGACCGGAAAGACCTTTGTGCGCTATCTAACGGATTATCGAATGGAACAGGCGGTAATTCTCTTAATGTCCGGAAACGACAAGACGTATATGATTGCTGAAAAAGTAGGGTATTCAGAAGCGAATTATTTTAGCTACGTATTTAAGAAGCAGTTTGGTGTATCACCGTCCAAGTATCGTTCGGACAGACAGGAGAAGAAGTGAAAAAACTGGCAGAGCACTGGAAACATAAGGGAAAAACAGTATCCATTCAGGTGGGAATCGCAATTTCTTTTACACTGGTGGCTTTATCTGCCATGGGAGTGTTTGGTTTTACCATGTACCATCTGTTCACGAACCGGATGGAAGCCATGATGTCAGAAAATGCGGTACAGTTATTGGATCAGACGGCAAACAATCTGGAAACGTATCTGAAAAATATGCGTCGTATCTCGGATACGATGTATTATTCCGTAATCAAAGATAAGGATCTGGAATCGGAAGACATGGTACAGGAAATGAATCTTCTGTATGATGCCAACAAAGAAAATCTGGTCAGTATCGCCTGTTATACCAGTGAAGGAAAGCTGGTGGAGGCAGTACCTGTGGCGGGCGAAAAAGAGCAGGTGGATGTGAGGGAGCAGGAATGGTTCCGGAAGGCAGTAGGACAGATGGAAAATTTTCACTTTTCCACACCCTATGTACAGAATCTGTTTGACGACGCAAGCTTTCGATATCATTGGGTTATATCATTGAGCCGTGCGGTGGAACTGACCTGCGGCGGAAGCTCCGAATTGGGTGTACTTCTGGTTGATATGAATTATTCCAGTATTGAGCAGCTTCTGGAAAAAGCTAATACAGGAGCTAACAGGGAATATGTTTATCTGATGGACAGCGATGGGGAAATCATCTACCACCCCAGGCAGAAATTGATTTATGCAGATATTTACAAGGAAAATAACCAGGAAACAGCCAATTGGGATGATGGAAGCCATAAAGAGGTTTTTCAGGGAGAAAAACGGCTGATAACGGTGAAAACGGTCAGCTATACGGGCTGGAAAATTGTCAGTGTGATACCGGGCGGCGTATTTAATATGGGAATGTATGAAACACGGCTGTTTTTTATGATGCTTCTGGTGATTTCCATGTTGATGATTATCTATCTGAATCAGTTGGTATCCTCCAGTGTGGCAAGCCCGCTGGAAAAGCTGAACGAATCCGTTAAAGAATGGGAAGCAGGCAATATGAATCCGGATATTTATATCGGAGGATTTACGGAAGTGGAACATCTGGGCCGGACGTTGAAGTCAACGGTGGAACAGATTCGGAAGCTGATGGACGATGTACTTCTTGAGCAGGAGGAAAAACGGAAGAGTGAGCTGGATGCACTGCAATCCCAGATCAATCCTCATTTTTTGTATAATACCCTGGAATCTATTACCTGGATGATAGAGGGGGAACGATATGAGGATGCTGTGTTTATGATTTCCCAGTTGGCCAGCCTGTTCCGGATCAGTCTTAGCAAAGGACGGACGATTATCCGGATAGAAGATGAGATTCGTCATGCGACGAACTATATGAATATCCAGAAGATTCGCTATAAGAACAGGTTCCAGGTGGATTTTCAAATAGATGAGAATATATTGAACTGCTGTACAGTTAAACTGATTGTTCAGCCGTTGTTGGAAAATGCTATCTATTATGGCGTGGAGGGAATGGATGACGAAGGAGAGATCCATGTGCGCGGATATCAGGATGGAGAGGATGTCTGCATTGAAGTCCGCGACAATGGCCTTGGTATGTCACAGGAGATTCTGGATTCACTTCTGAAAGAGAACAGCAGAACGCCGCGAAAGGGATCCGGGGTAGGCGTAATCAATGTACATAAGCGTATCCGTATCCGTTTTGGAAAGAACTACGGGCTGGAGTTTGAAAGTGAACCGGACGAGGGAACGATGGTACGGATCCGACTTCCGTATATTGAGTATTCACCGGAGATCCTGGAATATCTGGACGGAAAAAGAACAGATAGAACGGGGGGAGACAGTATCGTATGAAAAAAAATAAACAGATATGGCTTTTGGTGCTGATCCTTCTTTTGGGAATGGGAGTATCTGTTCTGATTATGGCAACCGGGCAGAAGGAGGATACAAAGTACTATACCGTTTCGGTGGTTGTAAATAACAGTGGAAGCAGCCGGTGGACTTCCCTGAAGGAAGGCGCTGAGGCGGCGGCAAAGGATTACAATATACGGCTAAAATATGTTGCAACCGGTGAATTCTGGGGAAAACAAAACGAACTGGAGATTCTGTCAAGAGAACAGGAAGCAGGCGTGGACGGTATGATTGTCCAGATGTATGCCAGCGAGGGTGTTTATGAGAAATTGGAATCCCTGCTTCCAAAAGAGAAATGTGTGCTATTAGAGACGGACATAGCACCGGAGGAGTATTATCAGACGGTAGGACCTGATAATAAAGAGCTGGGCCAGGTACTGGCAGAAAGAATATGTCAGGATTTTGGCGGGGAGCTGAAAGGAAAGACCATAGGAATTCTCAGCGGAAATACCGGACAGATTGCAATGCGTCAGCGTTTGCAGGGCTTGCAGGAGAAACTTCTGGCTGCAGGAGCGCAGGTACAGTGGCAGATGGCGGAGATGGGGCGAAATCCGGATCAAAGACTTTTGAAAAAAAACTGGGCGCAGGGTGCGGATATTGTAGTAGCGTTGGAAAATGACGAGACTGAGCGCGCGGTGGACTATCTCAATGAGAATCCTGAGATTTTATCCGAATGTGCCTTATATGGAATCGGAAATTCTGAGAAGGTTGTGTATTATCTGGACAAGGGAATGATCCGGGCTTTGCTGGCACCAAACGAATTTCATATGGGCTATCAAAGTGTGGAAGAGCTGGCAAAGAAGCTGGAATATCATGCGATTGAAAAAAGAAATGTAACGACAGGATATTTGCTGATTGACAAAGATTCTCTTTATGATACTGAAAATCAGAAAATACTGTTTCCAATTGTACAATAGGGGGGATAGGAATGGGTGTAAAGAAAATAATTGCAGGGGTAATTTCCTGTCTGTTGGCAGTGGAAACAGTGGGGTGTGGAAGCACAGGCGGACAGATTACCAGTATCCGGATTGGCGTCAGTGTATATGATCAGTATGATACCTTTGTATCGGAACTGATAGAGCATTTTAACGAATATGCCAGCGAGGTATCCGGAACAGCGGATTATAATGTGTCGGTCAATATTGACGTTTACAATGCGGCAGGAAGTCAGACTACACAGAATAGTCAGGTAAAAGCTATGCTTCAGGATGGCTGCGATATTGTCTGCATTAATCTGGTAGATCGGACAGAGCCGGTAACTATTATTGATATGGCAGAAAAAAAGAATGTTCCGGTGATTTTCTTTAACCGGGAGCTGGTAGAACAGGATTTAGAGCGCTGGGATAAGTTATATTATGTGGGGGCTAAGGCGTTTGAATCCGGAATTATGCAGGGGGAGATAGCGGCAGATATTTTCCAAACTGAGACATCCGCAGATAAAAATGGAGACGGCATATTCCAGTATATGGTATTGGAAGGGGAAGCCGATCATCAGGATGCAATCGTGCGGACAGAATATGCTGTGAATACAATTATAGAGCATGGAGTGCAGGTGGAAAAGCTGGGCTACGCCATTGCCAACTGGAACCGGGCGCAGGCTCAGACAAAGATGGCACAAATACTGACTCAGTATGGGGAACAGATCGAATTGATCCTTGCAAATAATGACGATATGGCGTTGGGGGCTGTAGACGCTCTGAAAGCCGCAGAAATTGACAGGGAACAATGGCCGATAATCCTGGGAATTGACGGAACCGATGTGGGATTGGCTGCGTTAAAAAGTGGAGAAATCCAGGGAACCGTTTATAATAATAAAGAAGGACAGGCAGAAAAAATGTTTGATCTGGCATTTTGTCTGGCAACGGGAAAATCATTAGAGGGTCTGGAACTGGAAAACGGAAAATACATCCGGGAACCTTATACTAAAATGGAAGGCAGCAATATTGCAAAAACAGAATAGGAGTGTTGAAATATTATGGATGACAAAACAAGAAATATGGCACGCAGAATTATTTACGTAGCAGCAGGTATCTACTTAGTATGTCTGGCATATAAGATTTTTTCCGGTTTGCCGGAGAGCGAGGGATTTTCCTATACATTAGGTCTGGTGGCTATGGTTGTATTTGGACTGGGTGGAGCTGCTATAGCCGTGTTCGGAATCTGGCAGCTGATTGTGTCTGTAAAAAATGGCGTTCATGAAATGGAAAAACAGCAGGAGGAGCCGGAAAAAGAGCAGTTAGATTCGAAGACGGAATAAGTTGGCGGCACAATATCAAGTAGTGGAACCTGTGCATTTTATTTTACAGAGGAAGAATTGGACATCATAGAGTATATAAGGAGAAGACAGAGACATGACGAAGCAGGAACTTGCCCTGGAAATCATTGACAGATTGAAAAAGGAATATCCGGACGCGGATTGTACCCTGGATTACGATC
Organism: Laedolimicola sp.; assembly: GCF_051972735.1. Taxonomy (NCBI): domain Bacteria; kingdom Bacillati; phylum Bacillota; class Clostridia; order Lachnospirales; family Lachnospiraceae; genus Laedolimicola; species Laedolimicola sp. The sequence goes on from NZ_JBOKYU010000027.1 coordinate 22,193, forward strand.
AGGCCTGGAAGCTGCTGGTCAGCGTACGGCTGGCAGCCCAGTGTACCGACGCCCGGGTCAATGTGGTGGTAGAGAAGCTGTATGAAAAGTATCCGGATGTGAAGGCTCTGGCGGCGGCGCCAGTGGAGGATATCGAAGCCATCGTGAAGCCCTGCGGACTGGGCCATAGCAAGGCCCGGGATATCAGCGCCTGTATGAAGATTCTGGAGGAAAAATATAATGGAAATGTGCCGACCACCTTCGACGAACTTCTGGCGCTGCCGGGCGTGGGACGCAAAAGCGCCAACTTGATTATGGGAGATGTGTTCGGAAAACCGGCCATTGTCACCGACACCCACTGTATCCGTCTGGTGAACCGGATGGGGCTGGTGGACGGCATAAAGGACCCGAAGAGAGTGGAAATGGCCCTGTGGAAGCTGATTCCGCCGGAGGAGGGCAGTGATTTCTGTCACCGCCTGGTCAATCACGGACGGGAGGTCTGTACAGCGCGGACCAAACCCTATTGTGAGAAATGCTGTCTGCAGGATATCTGCGCGAAAAATGGAGTAGAGGAGTAAAAATATGGAATACGCAATTGCTACACTGAAAAAGGGCGAGGGACGCGCGCTAAAGGCGGGCGGAGCCTGGATTTACGATAATGAAATCGAATCGGTCATGGGACACTTTGAGGACGGGGATCTGGTTCTCGTCCGGGATTTCGACGGCTATGGACTGGGAAAGGGCTTTATCAACCGTCATTCCAAAATCCGGATCCGTATGATGACGAGAAATCCGGAGCAGGAGATTGATCGGGAATTTATACACAACCGTGTAAAAGCAGCCTGGGAGTACCGGAAGAAGACGGTGGACACTTCCAGCTGCCGTGTGATTTTCGGCGAGGCGGACTGGATTCCGGGTATGGTCGTAGATAAGTTCTCGGATGTGCTGGTGGTACAGGCGCTGGCGCTGGGTATCGATCGGATGAAGAAAACGATTATTGAGGAATTAAAGGGGGTACTGGCCGGGGACGGCGTGGAGATTCGCGGCGTCTATGAGCGAAGCGACGCCAGGGAACGGGAAAAAGAGGGCATGGAGCGTGTCAAAGGCTTCATCGGCGAACCCTTTGATACCAATGTGGAAATCGTGGAAAACGGTGTCCGCTATCTGGTGGATGTGAAGGACGGTCAGAAGACAGGCTTTTTCCTGGATCAGAAGTATAACCGTCTGGCTATTCAGAAGCTCTGTAAGGATGCCCGGGTGCTGGACTGCTTTACCCATACGGGTTCCTTTGCCCTGAACGCGGGACTGGCCGGAGCCAAAGAGGTCATCGGCGTGGATGCGTCGGAGCTTGGCGTACATCAGGCAGAGCTGAACGCGAAGCTGAACGCCCTGGAGAATACGGTGCGTTTTGAATGCGCGGATGTGTTTGACCTGCTGCCGGATCTGGAGAAGAAGGGCGAGAAGTTCGACGTGGTAATTCTCGATCCGCCGGCCTTTACCAAATCCCGCAATTCCATCAAGAACGCCACCAAGGGATATCGGGAAATCAATATGCGCGGCCTGAAGCTGGTGAAGGACGGCGGCTTTCTGGCCACCTGCTCCTGCTCCCATTTCATGAGCTACGAGTTGTTTACCCAGACCATCGCCCAAGCGGCAAAGAGCGTCCACAAACGGATTCGCCAGGTAGAATACCGGACCCAGGCTCCGGATCATCCGATTCTCTGGGCAGCGGACGAGTCTTATTACCTGAAATTTTATATCTTCCAGGTTTGTGAGGAAAAATAGGGATGCAGCTACCGGAATTATTTGAAGAAAAAATGAAAAAGCTTCTGGGAGCAGAATATGAGGACTTCCTGGCAGGCTATGAAAAGGAACGGCATCAGGCCCTCCGGGTGAATCCGGCGAAGATTTCCGCAGAAGAGTTTGCGCGGATCAGCCCCTTTACGCTGGAACCTGTGCCCTGGGCGAAAAATGGCTTTTATTATGGAACGGAGGATCGGCCCGGCAGGCATCCCTGGCATGAGTCCGGCGTCTACTATATCCAGGAGCCCAGCGCCATGTCCGTGGCGGAGCTGGCAGGAGTGCAGCCGGGCGACCGTGTGCTGGATCTCTGCGCGGCTCCCGGCGGAAAAAGCACCCAGCTGGCGGCAGCCATGGAGGGAAAGGGGCTTTTGGTATCCAATGAGATTCATCCGGCCCGGGCGAAAATTCTCTCTTCCAATATCGAACGGATGGGAATTTTGAACGCAGTGGTGACAAATGAAGCACCGGAGCGTCTTGCACCTCATTTTCCGGCGTTCTTTGACCGGATTGTGGTGGATGCGCCCTGCTCCGGCGAGGGTATGTTCCGAAAAGAGGAGCAGGCTGTCAGCCAGTGGAGTCAGGATAATGTGGATCTCTGCGCAAAACGGCAGCAGGACATTCTCGAAGAGGCCGCGAAGATGCTGCGGCCCGGCGGGGTGTTAGTCTATTCTACCTGCACCTTCGCACCGGAGGAGGACGAGGAGAGTATAGTGCGCTTTCTTCTGAAGCATCCGGAGTTCTCGGTGAAAAAGACTGAGGCTTATGAAGGCTTTGCCCCGGGCAGACCGGAGTGGGTGAAGCTGACGGATGAGGAGAAGGAAAGTGTCAGTGTGGAGCGGTTGGAAGCAGTTCTGGCGTCTGTGAAGGATACCTTCCGGCTGTGGCCCCATAAGCTGAACGGGGAAGGGCATTACGCGGCGGTGCTTGAAAAGGCAGACGGAAACCAGGGAGAAGAGTTAAGCACCCTTCGAATCGAAAAAACGGAGCGGAAAAATCGAAAAAACGGAAAGAACTCCGGCAAATCCGGCGTCGTGTCCGCGGAAGCGGAAGCCTGGAAGCTCTACAGGGAATTTGCCGCAGATACGCTGGTTCACGGTCACGAGGGTATCCCCATGCTCTTTGGAGAACAGCTGTACCTGCTGCCCTGTGAGCTGAACCTGGAGAGCCTTAGGGTTCTGCGCCCCGGTCTTCATCTGGGGACGGTTAAAAAGAACCGTTTTGAACCGGCCCACGCCCTGGCTCTGGCATTGAAAGCGGAGGACGTAAAGCGCAGCGTCTCCTACGGGTCAGATTCCCGGGAAATCAGGGCCTGGCTGTCCGGCGAGAGCCTGGAGGGATCTGACGGCAGGGGATGGACGCTGGTACAGACCGACGGCTTCTCCCTTGGCTGGGGCAAGCAGGCAGGCGGCATTCTGAAAAATCATTACCCCAAGGGGCTTCGGAAACAATAACAAATATTTTTTGTGCAAATATAACACAAATGCAAAATAAAACCACCATTTACATTGACAAAAGTGACAAAAAGTGGCACAATAAAAACAAGGCAGAGCCCAGACATAAAACGCAGCTCAGAAGCGGAACTGCCGGATTATCAAAACTTTCGTGGGGAGGCTTTTCTTATGAATGATTATGAACTGATCCGAAATATTCTGGACAAAAGCAGGTATACGGTAGCCATGTGCGGCACGGATATGATGAAGGAATCCGGCATGCCAAGCTTAAGAGCTCCTGAGATTGCCTATCAGGTGGAGCAGGAGTTTGGTTATTCGCCGGAGGAGATCTTTTCTTCGATATTTTACGTGAACCGCCCGGAGACCTTTTTTAAATACTATCGGGAATGGATGCTGAAGCCCCATCTGGAACCGAGCGCCGGTTTTTACGCACTGGCGGAGTTGGAGCGGCGGGGAAAGCTTCAGTGCAGCATCGCCAATAATGTGCATAACCTGCCGGGCCGGGCGGGCTGTCAGAAGGTACTGAATCTGCATGGAACCATTTACGATAATGAGTGTCCCAGATGTGGCAGAAAGTATTCGATGGAGTATATACGTGACGCGAAGCGGGTTCCTCTGTGTGAGGACTGCATGGCGGTGATTCGCCCGAAGGTACTGCTCTTTGGGGAACAGGTGGACAACCGGATGATGACCGCGGCCGCGGAGGAGATCGCGAAGGCAGATGTACTGCTGCTTCTTGGTACCTCGATTGGCTCGGGGCTTTGCGAGCGGTATGTGAAGTATTTTGAAGGCGAGACCCTGATTATCATCAACGCGGCGGAGCATTTTACCGACGCGAAGGCGGATATTGTGTTGCGGGAAGAGGTAAAGACGGCACTGCCGAAGATTGTGCTGTGAAACATCGGCAGGGAGCTGACAGTGGCGGTCCTGAAAGAGGACGGAGCGGGCTTAAGCTTAGGTGACTGACTGGAGGACAAACATATGAAAGCACTGGAAGAAAAGATATTGCAGGAAGGCGAAGTCGTTGACGGGGACATCCTGAAGGTAGACGGCTTTGTAAACCATCAGGTGGACGCACTGTTGATGGAAGAAATTGGAAAAGACATGGCGGAGCATTTTAAGGGACAGGGCATCACCAAGGTGTTCACCATTGAATCCTCGGGGATTGCGCCGGCCTTATTTACAGCGAAGGAGCTTGGGGTTCCGCTGGTGATTCTGAAGAAGCAGCAGACCGCGGACAGCCTGAAGACCGAGGTGTGGCAGACTGAGGTAGTATCTTATACGAAGGATACCTCTTACCGTCTGACATTGGCGAAGAACTATATTTCCGATGAGGATCATGTGCTGATCGTTGATGATTTTCTGGCCAATGGCGAGGCAGCCACAGGAGCCATCCGTCTGATCCGCAAGGCCCATGCCACCGTGGCCGGTCTTGGCGTGCTTATCGAGAAGGCATTTCAGCCGGGACGTGAGAAGCTGGAGAGTCAGGGATCCATGTATACGCCCAGGCAAGCATCAAGGCTTTCGAGAATGGGAAAGTGGTATTTTAGATGAAAAAGGAGAGAACAGGCGCGGACGCAGCAGTCCGCGCCTTTGAAAAGAGCGATATTTCCCAGGTTCTGATTACCATTGGCGGAATGCTGATTTACGCCATCGGTATCAATAATTTTATCGTCCCGGCAGGCCTGTACAGCGGCGGCGTCATGGGTATCAGCCAGATTATCCGTACCATTCTGGTGCAGTACGCGCACTTGAATTTCGGCGGAACAGATATTGCGGGTATCATCAGTTTGATTTTGAATCTGCCGCTTTTTGTGCTGGCTTATATGTCGGTGGGACGGCATTTTTTCTGGAAAACGGTTATCTGCGTCGTGAGCCAGTCTCTGTTCCTGACACTGATTCCGATTCCTGCCAGTCCCATTGTGGAGGATACGATTACGGCGACCCTGATTGGCGGTATTATCGTGGGAGCCGGAATCGGTGTTTCCCTTCAGAGCGGTGGCTGCAGCGGCGGAATTGATATCCTGGGCATGTATTTTACAAAGAAGTACAATGGTTTTAGCGTGGGAAAGCTGAATTTGGTTATCAATCTGCTGATTTACGCGTCCTGTGCCCTGCTGTTTGATATTAAGGTCGTAATTTACTGTATTATCTACGCGGCGGTCAACACGCTGATGGTGGATAAGACTCACACCCAGAATATCCGGACGGCGGTGATTATCATTACCAAGGAAGATCCGGATAAAATCAAGCATTATATCATGGACGAGCTGGCCAGGGGCGTCACTCACTGGGATGCAATCGCAGGTTATACGGACGAAAGGTCCCATATCCTTTTTACGGTCATGTCCAAGCATGAGCTGTCCATGCTGAAGCAGGAAATGAAATATATCGACCCGAAGGCTTTCGTGGTCAGCAAGGATAATGTGGGAATTGATGGAAGATTCGCGAAACATCTGTAAAATAAGATGATTTGGCCCCGAGGCATGCGCTTCGGGGCCTTTTTACGCGGAGCCTGCACAGAATCCGGGAAATGGCGTAAGCTATAGAAGGAGCGTATTCCGGAATATTTTTTTATAAGGAAAAAGCCTGTACCCGGATTGGGGGTGCAGGCTTTTTGCGCGGGGATCTACTGCGCCTTATTTACGAAGGATTCGCAGTCGGTACACTCGATTTTGGTCGGATTGGATTCATGGGTACCGATTTGAATCTTATTCAGTGTGCAGTAATTTTCGCCCTGGGCGTGATGTGTGCAGTTGTTGACAGTACATCCGATGGCTTCGTTCTTGTTGGTCATCATAAAAATTCCTCCTTTATGGCGCGGCGAACCGCATTTGCTTGCGTTACAGAAGTAGTGTGTATCGGCAGGCGGATTTTATGCGTGAGAAAAAATGGAAAATAACTCCAGCGTCTGTAAATGAAAGCACACAAAAACCTCCTGCCGGAGTTGTGGGCCGTCAGGAGATTTCTGTTGCTTTATACTATTGAAGAAGGAGAGTAACAATTGAAAGTGATTGCTACTTAGAGATATATGATAAAGGGAATTACCCATTGTTTTTAGTCGGGACCGGTCGGCACCGAAGCAGCGCCGGCAGCCCCATTTTGTATTTGTTTCTATGAATAGCATTCGCATGTTTCTGCTTTGCTTCATTTGATAGTATTATCATACACAAAGGTTGTGTCCAAGTTGTGTCCGCACTCTTAACAAAAAATTGGGATTTTCTAAAAAATATATAAAATGGAAAATTGTTTTAGGGAAATGGATATGCTATACTGAGACTATTACGAAGCGAAAAGGAGTAACGCTATGTCGTTTATCAGTGTCTTTGACGTGCTGGGTCCGAATATGATCGGCCCGTCCAGCTCCCACACGGCGGGAGCGGCCAGAATCGCCTATCTGGCTCAGAAAATGATTGCCGGGCCTCTGGTCCGGGTGGAATTTATCCTTTACGGTTCCTTTGCCCGCACCTATCGGGGGCATGGTACAGATCGGGCGCTGCTGGGCGGCATCATGGGCTTTGATACCGACGACGAGCGGATACGTGATTCCTTTTCCATCGCGCAGGAGCGGGGCATTGATTTCTCCTTTACCCCGAACGGGGAGGAAACGGAGGTGCACCCGAATACGGTGGACATCCATATGGTAAATGGGTCCGGCCAGGAGCTCACAGTCCGCGGCGAATCCCTGGGTGGCGGCAAGGCGCGCATCTGCCGGATCAATCAGGTGGAGGTGGATTTCACCGGCGAGTACAGCGCAGCCATTGTAATTCATCAGGACCGGCTGGGCGTTGCGGCTCACGTTACCAGTGTACTCAGCCGTCACGGCGTGAATATCGCCTTTATGCGGTTGTTCCGGGAGGGAAAGGGCGATATCGCCTACACCATCGTGGAGTCCGACGGGCGGCTTCCGGAGGCAGTCGCCGGGGAGCTGCGGGAAAATGAGAACGTGCATGAAGTGATGATTGTGCAGCCCTAGCAAAATGCTGGCTTATGTGGCAGCGTCAGAGCCCGATTTGCGGAAGCCAATCTGAAAAATGGTGTAAATCGTGATACTATGAGGAGTTAGAAACATGGATTTTAAGAACGCGAAGGAATTGCTGGCATTATGTGAAGAAAGGAAGCTTTGCATCTCGGACGTAATGCGCAGGCGTGAGATAGAAGAAGGTGAAATCACCGGCGAGACCTGTGACGCCCGGATGAAGAAGGCCTACGAAATCATGCGGGAATCAGCCCGCGTCCCCATAAAAAAGCCCGGACGCTCCATGGGCGGTCTGCTGGGCGGCGAGGCGAAGATGCTTTCTGACTGGCAGCAGGGCGATGGGCAGGGCAAAAGCCTCTGCGGACCGGTGCTTGGACGGGCCGTGGCCTATGCCATGGCGGTGCTGGAGACCAATGCGTCTATGGGACTTATCGTGGCGGCCCCCACGGCGGGGGCTTCCGGTATTGTGCCGGGCGTCCTGCTGGCGCTGGAGGAGCAGTTTCATTTTACAGAAGCAGAGATGATACAGGCTCTCTACAACGCCGGGGCCGTGGGCTATCTGGCCATGCGGAACGCCACCGTGGCAGGCGCTGTGGGCGGCTGTCAGGCCGAGGTGGGCGTAGCCTCTGCAATGGCGGCGTCGGCTGCCGTGGAGCTGCTGGGCAGCTCCCCAAAGGCCTGTCTGGACGCGGCTTCCACAGTACTCATGAACTTGCTGGGTCTGGTCTGCGATCCGGTGGGCGGTCTGGTGGAATACCCATGCCAGAATCGGAATGCGGCAGGAGTCGCTGTTGCCCTGACCTCAGCCGAGATGGCGCTGGCCGGCGTCCCGCAGCTGATTCCGCTGGACGAAATGATTGCAGTCATGTATAACGTAGGCAGACGCATCCCGGCAGAACTGCGTGAGACGGCCCTCGGCGGCTGCGCTGCCGCGCCGTCGGCCTGTGAGGCCTGCGGAAAGTGTTGATGTTTTAAAATTACCCCTTTACAAATATTTCATTTTCAAGTATAATATCAGTTGCTGACACAGCAAGCTGGAATAGCTCAGTCGGTAGAGCACTTCACTCGTAATGAAGGGGTCGAGGGTTCAAGTCCCTTTTCCAGCTTAACAGAAAAAGCCCGAAAATACGGCAAAAACAAAAGAAAGAGCATCCTGTGAAAGGGTGCTCTTTTTGACGTTTGGTTAACATTTGGTTAACATTTTTTCTATTTTGCCTGTAACAGATCATCCAGAACAGAGGCGGCTTTACGGTCAACACTCTGCAACTGATGGCTGTATATGTTCATGGTGGTGCTTGTCTGTGCATGCCCAAGTCTTCCGGAAACCGTTCGGACGTCAACGTTCTGGCTGATCAGGAGCGTTGCGGATGTGTGCCGCAGACCGTGCAAGGGTATCCTGGGCAACGGTGGGGCATCCGGCGGCAGTGAGTCGTTATATCTCTTGATGATCTTCTGAAAGGTCGCATAAGGTGTAGATGGGTACATCTGCGAGCCGTCCGACTGCGTAAAGATATAATTATCACCCTTCCAGTATGTCCCA
>NZ_JBOKYU010000028.1:0-30206 GCF_051972735.1 Laedolimicola sp.
CAATCGAACGTAAAAATGAAATCCTTGCGATTCTTCAGAAGGAACAGCGGGTTCTCGTTTCCGAATTGAGCAAACGCTACGATGTGACAGACGAGACCATCCGCCGGGATCTGGAAAAGCTGGAAAGCGAGGGCTTCGTAAAGAGAACCTACGGAGGAGCCGTCCTGAATAAGAATAAAAATGTAGATATGCCCCTGCGGATTCGGGAGAAAACCAACCGGGACGAAAAACAGGTGATTGCCGGACTGGTGGCAGGTCTGGTGGAGGAGGGCGATCGGATTATGCTGGACGCGTCGTCCACCTCACTGATGATCGCCAAGGAACTAAAGGAAATGAATAAGCTCACCGTCATCACGAATTCGGTGGAGGTACTGATCGAGCTGGCCGGACACGAGGGCATCCAGGTGATTTCCACGGGAGGCAATCTGAACGAGAGCTCCCTGTCCCTGGTGGGCAACGCGGCCCAGAAGGTACTGAACGGCTACCACGTGGATAAGGCCATCTTTTCCTGCAAGGGCATTGACATGAAGGAGGGCATGACCGATTCCAACGAGCTGGACAGCGATATCAAGATTGCCATGTATAACTGCGCGGATACGGCGATTCTGGCCGTGGACAGCAGTAAGTTTGACCGGGTTTCCTTTGTGAAATCCATGATGCTGAAAAAAGGGGATGTAATTGTGACCGACCGGAAGCCGTCAGGGGAATGGCTGGCGTTTCTGGAGGAACAGGGGGTTCGTCTGGTCACACAGGGATAATACACATAAAAAGAAGGGAAGGAATTACTTATGGGAGAGAAAATTTATAACCTGGCCTTTGATTTTGGAGCATCCAGCGGACGTATGGTGCTCTGTAAGCTGGAGGACGGAAAGCTGGAACTGGAGGAACTGCATCGTTTTCCGAATCATGAGGTACGCGTAGGGGGACATATTTACTGGGATCTGTTCGGTCTGTACCATGAACTGAAGCAGGGGCTGAAAAAAGCGGCGGCTAAGAAGGTGCCGATTCAGTCTCTGGCTATTGACACCTGGGGCGTGGACTACGGTTTCTTTGATAAGGACGGCAACCTCATCGGCAACCCGGTGAATTACCGGGATTCCCGTACAGACGGCGTCATTGACGAGATCGGGAAGATCATTCCGTTGGAGGAACTTTACAATCGTACCGGAATTGAGTTTATGTATTTCAACTCCATCTTCCAGTTATACGCGGAGAAGAAGATGCGTCCGGTGATTCTGGACAACGCAAAGCGGATTCTCTTTATGCCGGAGCTGTTCGGTTATTTCCTGACCGGTATCATGTATACAGAGTATACCTTCGCAAGCACTTCCCAGCTTCTGGACGCCAGAAAGCGGGAGTGGGATTATGATTTGATTGAAAAGCTGGGGCTGAACAAAGAAATGTTTGGCGACATCGTAATGCCCGGCACCATCATCGGCGGACTGCTTCCGGAAGTGGAGGAGGAGACCGGTCTTAAGGATGTAAAGGTCATTGCGGTAGGCAGCCATGATACGGCGTCCGCAGTGGCGGGCGCACCCCTGGAATCCGACGACGCGGCCTTCTTAAGCTGCGGTACCTGGTCCCTGCTTGGTATGGTTCTGGATGAGCCGATTTTAAATGAAGCTTCCTATAAATATAACTACACCAACGAGGGCAGCATCGACGGCAAGATTCAGTTCCTGAAGAATATCAATGGCCTGTGGATTATGCAGAATCTGCGCCGGAACTGGTGCGAGTTCGAGGGAGAGGTAGGCTTCCCGGATATTATCCGTGAGGCGCGGGCAGCCAAGCGTCAGGACTTCAGTATCAATCCGAAGGATCCGCGGTTTACAGCGCCCTTAAATATGATGAAGGAGATCGTCGGTTACTGTGAAGAGACCGGACAGGGAACTCCGGAGGGACTGGGCGAGATGGCCATGGCCATCTACAACGGTCTGACTGAGGAGTACCGTAAGTCCATCCAGTATATGGAAGAGATCACCGGCAAAACCGTTACCTGCATCAATATGGTGGGCGGCGGCATCCAGGATCAGCTGCTCTGTGAGCTGACTGCGAAGAAGACCGGCAAGCGCGTAATGGCGGGACCGGTGGAGGGATCCGTTCTGGGCAACAGTATTGTACAGCTGGTAGCTATGGGTGAAGTAAAGGATGTACAGGCCGGACGTGACATTATACGGAATTCCTTCGACGTGAAGATTTACGAGCCGTAAAATCCGAAATCCAATGAAAAAAGTGTTGACAGAAACCGACGAAGCCACTATAATCTTATGTGTGCAAGGATACCTTTGTTAATTCGAAGGTAAAATACCCAGACAGTTGTCTAATGCACAATACACAACTGGAGGGAGGTTAGGTGTGATACTATGTCAAATGTAATCGTAAAAGAGAACGAGACTTTAGATAGCGCTCTGCGTCGTTTTAAGAGAAACTGTGCAAAGGCAGGCATTCAGCAGGAGATCCGTAAGAGAGAGCATTACGAGAAACCGAGCGTAAGACGTAAGAAGAAATCTGAAGCAGCTAGAAAGCGTAAATACAACTAATATTGTGCATGAAATTCCTCGACTTTACTGTCGGGGAATTTTTTCTCTAACAGGGGAAATTACACACAAGTGTGTAAAATGTATCATTATCCGGAATAACCGAAAAGAGGGAATGTTATAAGTGGGGCAACATGCCGAAAATATGGCAATCTATACATGAATTTGTAGAAAATGCCAATGGAAAATGATACATTTTAGGTGGATTTTGCTATAGCTTTTTTGAAAAAAAGAGTATAGTATAATCTGGATTCAAAGACTATGACGAGACAGGAGGGATTTGCATGGAGCAGATGGAAGCAGTGCTTGGCAGGCTTTCTGAGATCGAGAGCGCGGCAGTGGCTCTGGAGGAGAAGGCGGCAGAGCAGAAGAAGCAGATCGCGGCTGAGTACGAGGCGAAGACACAGGCCTTTGATAAGGAGATTGACGCGCAGACGCAGGAGAAGCTGAAAACTCTGAATGAGAAGCTTCGGTTGGAAGCAGAAAATGAGCTTCTGAAGATGAAGCAGGAGACCGACCGGGAACTGGCGGCCATGGATGCGGAGTACAGCCAGAATCATGAGAAGCTGGCGGCTGCGATTTTTGATAAGATGATAGGAGAATAGGCATGGGCGAACTGATGAAATACAGTGCCGTTGCCACAAAGATACGAGCCATGGAGAGCCGGCTTCTGTCGAATGAGGATTTCGCGAAGCTGGCGGCTATGGAGAATGTTCCGCAGGCAGTGGCCTATTTGAAAAAGATTCCGGCCTATGAAGCCCTGTTTAAGGGATATGATGAGACGGAGCTTCACCGGGGTCAGATTGAGAGACTGCTGGTCGGTACGCTGTATTACGATTTCTCCAAGATCTATCGTTTCTGCGATAAGGAACAGAAAAAGATCCTGCGGCTTTACTTCAGCAAGTTTGATATCGCCATTATCAAGCGAGCCTTCCGTAGAGCCTTCAACCACGGCGATCGTACCGCGGAAGAGAAGGAGCTTCGGAGCATGGTACAGCGTTACACCGACATACCGCTGGAAAAGCTGGCTGAGACAGGGACGGTACCCGAGATTCTGGAAGCACTGAAGGGCACCGAATACTATAAGGTACTGCAGAAGCTGGATCATGTGGAGAGCGCAAGTCTCTTTGATTATGAAATGACACTGGATCTGTATTATTTCTCTATGATATGGAAACAGAACAGCAAGCAGACAAAGGGCAAGACCAAGTCGCTTCTGGCCAGAAGCCTGGGAAGCCAGATTGATCTGCTGAATATGATGTGGATTTACCGGGCAAAGAAATACTATCAGATGTCGGAAGCTTCGACCTATACGCTTCTGATTCCGGTGACCTATAAGCTCCATGACAGCGATATCCGTGCCATGGTGGCGGCAGCAGATGAGAGAGCTCTGGAGGAGGCCATCCAGAAGACCTATTACGGAAAACGTTTTATGAAGCTGGACAGCCGGGAACTGGAGACTGTCTACGATAGATTTCTGCGGAAGGTATACACAGAGGAAAAGCGGCAGAACCCCTATTCCCTGGCAGCGATTACCGGTTACCTGTACGACAAGGAGCAGGAGCTGGATAAGCTGACGACCGTGCTGGAGGGCGTCCGTTACGGACTTCCGGCCAGTGAGACGCTGAAATATATCGAGCAGTCGAAAGACGCCGGCAACCAGTAGAGGAGGTAGTAGCAAGTGATTGTAAAGATGAAGTTCTTAAGCATCACGGGCCCCAGGAATGATATTGAGCGCATGGCCGGTCAGTATCTTTCCAAGTATGAGATACAGCTGGAACACGCCCTGACTGAGCTTAAGACGGTACAGAATCTGAGAGCCTACACCGATAAGAATCCCTATGAAGAGATTCTGCGTCAGGCTTCAGAGTATCTCCCCGCGGATCTGCACACAGATCGGGAATTCCCCGATATGACGGTGGATAAAGCGGAGCAGATTTTAAGAGAAGCGGAAAAGAACCTGACGGATCTGAAGGAGCGGAAGACAGAACTCATAGCGAAGTGTGAGAAATGCAAGGCTTCCATGGACAGTATCGAGCCCTTTCAGGGACTGGAATTCGATGTCCACAGCCTGCTGAATTTCCATTATGAGAAATACCGCTTCGGACGGATTTCCAAGGAGTACTTCGACAAGTTCGACCGCTATGTATATGACACGCTGGATACGATTTTCTATAAGTGTAAAAGCGATGAGGAATACGTTTACGGAGTATACTTCGTACCGGCTTCCCTGGCGGATAAGATTGACGCGGTGTACGCGTCCATGCATTTTGAACATATCTTTATTCCGGATGAGTACGAAGGAACGCCGACCCATGCATACGAAGAGCTGAAAGAAGAGCTGGCGAAGCTGGATAAGGAACTTGTGTCGATGGATCAGAAGATTACTTCCGTTGTGGCAGACCGCATCGATGAGCTGGCAGCCGCTTCTGCTTACCTGAAAAAGCGCAGCGCAAGCTTCGATATCCGGAAGTACGCAGCCCTGACCAAGGAGAAGGACAATGTGTTTTATATCCTCTGCGGCTGGATGCCGGAGGATCAGGCAGACGCCTTCCAGAAGGAGATTGAGGATGACGAGCAGACCTTCGTGGTGGTGGAGGATGACCATGACAATATCTTCAGCACCCCGCCCACGAAGCTTCATAACCTGAAGATTTTCCGTCCCTTCGAGATGTATGTGAAGATGTATGGACTTCCGGCCTACAATGAGATGGATCCGACCATGTTCGTAGCCATCACCTATGCCTTTATCTTCGGCGCCATGTTCGGCGATGTGGGACAGGGCCTGGTACTGCTGCTGGGCGGTTTCTTCCTGTATAAGAAGAAGGGCATGGATCTGGCGGCGATTATCGGCAGCGCCGGTATCTTCTCTACCTTCTTCGGTTTCATGTACGGCAGCTTCTTCGGTTTCGAGGATGTGCTTCCGGCCCGCTGGCTGAAGCCCAAGGAAGCTATGATGACGCTTCCGGTGGTTGGTCAGATGAACACCGTATTCGTGGTAGCCATCGTATTTGGTATGTTCCTGATTCTGACTGCGATGATTCTTCATATTATCGTGGCGGTGCGGAATCATGATATCGAAGGCACCTGGTTTGATACCAACGGTGTGGCAGGCTTTATCTTCTACGGCTTTGTAGTAGCAAGCCTGATTCTCTTTATGAGCGGACATGCGCTTCCGGCTACCATCATTATGGTACTGGTTCTGGGACTGCCCCTTCTGGCTATGGCCTTTAAGGAGCCGCTGACCGCCTGGATGGAGAAGAAGAAAGCAGAGCTGGATGGCGGCGTGGCCATGTATCTGGTGCTGACCTTCTTCGAGATGTTTGAGGTGCTCTTAAGCTTCTTCTCAAACACGCTGTCCTTTGTCCGTATCGGAGCCTTCGCAGTCAGCCATGCGGCCATGATGGAGGTCGTTCTGATGCTGGCAGGCTTCGAGAACGGCGCTACCGGCAACTGGCTGGTCATCGTACTGGGCAATGCCTTTGTCTGCGCGATGGAGGGTCTGATTGTAGGTATTCAGGTACTTCGTCTGGAGTACTACGAGTTATTCAGCCGTTTCTACAAGGGAACGGGACATGCGTTCAAGCCTTATAAGATGAACGAGAAATAAAGATACAGAAGCAATAATTTAAATTATTTATAAAAATTATTACAAAAGGTATTTAAAGGAGGAAATTCAAAATGTCTATGTTAGTGAAAGTATTACTGGTTGCAGCTCTTGTTTTAAGCATTATGGTTCCGTTCGGAGCATATTTCCTGGGACAGCCCTCCCGCAGCCGTTATAAGAGAAGCCTTGGATGCAACTGCTTCTTCTTCTTTGGTACTCTGGCTCTGGCAGCCGTTCTTGCATACGGCGGAAACGTACAGGCAGCTGAGACTGCCGCAGAGACCGCAGCAGGCATGTCCACAGGTCTTGGATACATCGCAGCAGCACTGGCTACCAGCCTTTCCGGTATCGGTTCCGGTATCGCAGTAGCATCTTCCGCAAGCGCAGCACTGGGTGCAATCAGTGAGGATCAGAGCATCTTCGGTAAGTCCATGATTTTCGTAGCTATGGCCGAAGGTATCGCGCTGTATGGTCTGATCATCTCCTTCATGATTCTTGGTAAGCTGTAAATCTCTGACCCGAAAGGCGGAATCCATATGAAGATGTATTTGATAAGCGACAATATCGATACCTGCACAGGCATGCGCCTGGCAGGTATCGAGGGCGCTGTCGTTCATGAAAAAGAGGAGCTGAAGGCGGAACTGAACCGCGCCATGGCAGATAAGGATATCGCTGTGGTGGTTCTGACGGAGAAGTTCGGTCAGGAATTTCCGGAGGTCATCGCCGAAGCCCGCCAGGGCCGCAGCCTGCCGCTTCTCATTGAAATTCCGGACCGCCATGGCACCACCAGAGGAGAGAATTTTATTACCTCCTATGTGAACGAAGCCATCGGAGTCAAGCTTTAGAGTGAAAAGGAAGGTGATCGCAATGACGACAGAAGAAAAACTGCAGCATTTTACGACCTACGCCATGGAAGAGGCAAGAAATAAAAGCGACGCCATGATCCGCGAATATACGGATGCCATGCGGAAGATTTTTGAGGAGCATCAGGAGAAGAAGCGTCGTCAGGAGGAGCTTGAGATCAAGACCGAGACCGATCGTCTGGTACGTGAGAATAACAAGCAGTTCTCCGAGGAACAGATTGAAATCAAGAGAACCTTAAGCAAAAAGCAGGATGAACTGAAAGAAAAGCTTTTTGTAGAGGTAAAGGATCTGCTGGCAAACTTTGCGGAGACCAGGGAATATCATCAGATGCTGGTGAAACAACTGCGCGAGGCAAAGGAGTTTGCAGGCGGAGACGAAGTGATTTTATATATTGACCCGTCCGATGCGCAGAAGAAATACAGCATCGAGTCAGAAGTAGGCGCGCCGGTGACGGTCAGCGAATACTCCTTTATGGGCGGAACACGCGCCGTACTGCCGGGCCGGAATATCCTCATCGATAATTCCTTTGAGAGCAAGCTGGCAGGGGCGAAGGAGAGCTTCCAGTTAAAAGGAGGAGCACACCATGAATAGAACAGGCGTTATCTATGGAATCAACGGCCCTGTTGTATACATCAAAGGCAACACCGGCTTTAAGATGGCCGAGATGGTCTATGTAGGCAAGGAAAAGCTGGTAGGCGAGGTCATCGGTCTGGATAAAGACAGAACAACCATTCAGGTATTCGAGGAGACCACCGGAATCAAACCGGGTGAAATCGTAGAAGCTACCGGAGACGCGATCTCCGTATACCTGGCTCCCGGAATCCTGCATAATATTTTCGACGGTATTGAGCGTCCCTTAAGTGAGATCGCGAAAATCGGCGGCGCTTATATCAGCCGCGGTACCGTCGTAGATTCTCTGGATAAGGAGAAGCTCTGGGACGCCCACATGATTGTAAAGGAGGGCGACCGCGTCAGCGGCGGATCCATCATCTGTGAGGTACCGGAGACAAAGGCAATCGTTCATAAGGTTATGGTTCCTCCGAATCTCTCCGGCGTACTGACAAAGGTAATGCCGGACGGCCAGTATACCATCTGTGATACCATTGCGGTTCTGCAGCTGGATGACGGTACCGAGAAGGAACTGACCATGATGCAGAAATGGCCCATCCGTGTGCCGAGACCGACCACCAGGCGTTATCCGGCCTCCAAGCCGCTGATTACCGGACAGCGTATTCTGGATACCCTGTTCCCCATCGCCAAGGGCGGTACCGCAGCCATCCCGGGCGGATTCGGAACCGGTAAGACCATGACCCAGCACCAGATCGCGAAATGGTCCGACGCGGATATTATCATTTACATCGGCTGCGGCGAGCGTGGAAATGAGATGACACAGGTACTGGAGGACTTCTCTAAGCTGGTTGACCCGAAGACAGGCAACCCCTTGATGGAGCGTACCACCCTGATTGCCAATACCTCCAACATGCCGGTGGCAGCCCGTGAGGCAAGTATTTACACAGGTGTTACTCTGGCAGAGTACTATAGAGATATGGGCTATGACGTTGCCATCATGGCAGACTCCACCTCCCGTTGGGCCGAGGCGCTCCGTGAGCTGTCCGGACGTCTGGAGGAGATGCCCGCCGAGGAAGGCTTCCCGGCATACCTGGCGTCCCGTCTGTCCGCGTTCTATGAGCGCGCCGGCATGATGCAGAACTTAAACGGAACAGAAGGAAGCGTATCCATCATCGGAGCTGTATCCCCCCAGGGCGGTGATTTCTCCGAGCCGGTAACCCAGAATACCAAGCGTTTCGTCCGCTGCTTCTGGGGACTGGATAAGTCTCTGGCATATGCCCGTCATTTCCCTGCTATTCACTGGCTCAGCAGCTACAGTGAGTACGTATCCGATCTGGCGCCCTGGTACAAGGATCATGTGGCAAAGGATTTCATGGACTGCAGAAACCGTCTGATGGTCATCCTGAACCAGGAGAGCAGTCTGATGGAGATTGTAAAGCTGATCGGCAGTGATGTGCTTCCGGATGATCAGAAGCTGGTTCTGGAGATTTCCAGAGTAGTACGTCTGGGCTTCCTGCAGCAGAATGCATTCCATCCGGATGATACCTGTGTCCCCATGGAAAAGCAGATGAAGATGATGGAGATCATTCTCTATCTCTATGACAAGTCCAAGGCGCTGATTACGCAGGGCATGCCCATGTCCGTGCTGAAGCGTGAAAATATCTTCGAGAAGGTCATTGCCATCAAGTATGACGTGCCCAACGACCACCTGGAGATGTTCGACGATTACAAGAAAGCGATCGATGAGTTCTACGATCGCGTACTGGAAAAGAACGCGTAAGGGGAGGATGAGAAAATGTCAATTGAATATTTAGGCTTAAGTGAAATCAACGGCCCCCTGATTGCCCTGGAAGGCGTACAGAACGCGTCCTACGAGGAGATTGTAGAGATTACGGTGGACGGCAATAAGAAAGAGCTGGGCCGTATCATTGAGTGCTATAAGGATAAGGCGGTTATCCAGGTGTTCGGCGGAACGGACAATATGTCCCTTCGCAATACCCACACCAAGCTGACCGGTCATCCCATGGAGATTGCCCTTTCCCCGGAGATCCTGGGCCGTACCTTCAATGGTATCGGACAGCCCATCGACGGTCTGGGCGAGATCGTCTCCGATATTCACCGGAATGTCAACGGACAGCCGCTGAATCCGGTAACCCGTGAGTATCCGCGTAACTACATCCGTACCGGATTTTCCGCTATCGACGGTCTGACCACTCTGATTCGTGGACAGAAGCTTCCGATCTTTTCCGGAAACGGTCTGCCTCATGATCAGCTGGCAGCACAGCTGGTAAAGCAAGCTTCTCTGGGTGATGATTCGGATGAGCAGTTCGGTATCGTATTCGCAGCTATGGGTGTGAAGCACGACGTAGCGGATTTCTTCCGCCGCGCATTTGATGAGAGCGGAGCTTCCGAGCATGTTACCATGTTTATGAACCTGGCAAATGACCCGGTGGTAGAGCGTCTGATCACACCGCGTGTGGCTCTGACCGCTGCCGAGTACCTTGCTTTTGAGTGCAATATGCACATCCTGGTTATCCTGACGGATATGACTTCCTTCGCGGAGGCCATGCGTGAGGTATCTTCCTCTAAGGGAGAAATTCCGTCCAGAAAGGGTTACCCGGGTTACTTATACAGTGAGCTGGCTACCATCTATGAGCGTGCCGGCATTGTAGAGGGCGTCAACGGTTCTGTGACACAGATTCCGATTCTGACCATGCCCAACGACGATATTACCCACCCGATTCCGGACCTGACCGGTTACATCACCGAGGGTCAGATTGTACTGGATCGTGAGCTGCACGGACAGGCTGTTTATCCGCCCATCAGCGTGCTGCCGTCCCTGTCCCGTCTGATGAAGGATGGTATCGGTGCGGGCTACACCCGTGAGGATCATCAGGATCTGGCGAACCAGCTGTTCTCCTCCTACGCAAAGGTGGGAGACGCGAGAGCACTGGCGTCCGTTATCGGCGAGGATGAGCTGTCTCCGATTGATAAGAAGTATCTGCAGTTCGGTAAAGCCTTCGAGGCCCGCTTTGTAGGCCAGGGACCGGAGGAGAATCGTACCATCGAGGAGACTCTGAATATCGGCTGGGAGCTTCTTGGCATGCTGCCGAGAGAAGAGCTGGATCGTGTGGATACTAAGATTCTTGATAAATATTATAAGCCGGCAGAATAATGTAAACCGAGTTTTTTAAGAAGGAGGAAGCTGTATGGATAACAATGCAGTTCCTACAAAAGGCAACCTCATACGCGCGAAGAACTCCCTGAAGCTGGCAAAGCAGGGCTATGAGCTGATGGACAAGAAGCGGAATATTCTGATCCGGGAGCTGATGGGTCTGGTGGATCAGGCCAAGGATATCCAGGCTGAGATTCGCACCACCTTCACTACGGCTTATGCGGCGCTTCAGAGGGCTGACATGGAGCTGGGTATCAACGCAGTAGCCGATGTGGCCCGGAATGTGCCCATCGAGGATACGGTGGAAGTGAAGACCCGAAGCATCATGGGTACTGAGATTCCGCTGGTCCGCTATGACGCAGCCACCCGTACTCCGGCCTACGCCTTTTACAGCACCAGGGAATCCCTGGATATCGCCAGAGTCTCCTTTGAGAAGGTAAAAGACCTGACCATCAAGCTGTCCGCAGTGGAGAACTCCGCCTATCAGCTGGCGGCCAATATCAAAAAGGCCCAGAAGCGTGCCAACGCGCTGAAGAACATCACCATCCCCCGCTACGAGGCGCTGACCAAAGACATCTCCAACGCCCTGGAGGAGAAGGAACGTGAGGAGTTCACGAGACTGAAGGTTATTAAGAGGATGCATTCATAAAGATTGACAGGAATGTCAGTATTAGGTCATATAATGTCGATAAGAGGTATTGTAACGATATTTCTTATCGGCATTATTTTTTGCGACGCGGCAGCCGCATTCTTACTGCATAGAAAAAGTGGGATTTCCTCACACTTTCTATTAGATTTCGTTAAGAATTTGTTTATCCACAGAAAAAAATTGTACAAATAGAAATACAAAAATCCAAAATACCTCTTGCATAACCGAATTGTACATGCTATAATGCAAGAGGTTGATAAAAAAATATCAATATTGTGAAAAATATCACGTTTTGGGGACGAGAAAGAGTGAGGTAACAGTATGACAAACGAAACATCAAACAAGATCGTAGTAATTGGAGCTGGAAACGTGGGAGAGACCATCTGCTATACCCTGATGCTGAAAGCACAGGTAGGCGAGATTGTCCTGGTAGACTTGAACGAAGATCGCGCGAAGGGTGCTGCACTGGATATCTCACACGGGACCGCGTATTATAGTCAGGTGCGTGTCCGCCAGGGCGGCTATGAGGAGTGCGCGGATGCGAAGATCATCATCGTGACCGCAGGTGTACCGAGAAAACCCGGCCAGACCCGCCTGGAGCTTGCCAAGGTAAACACCGGTGTGGCGAGAAGCATCGCGAAGAACATTATGAAATACGCAAAGAATCCGCTGATCATCGTAGTATCGAACCCGGTAGATGTGAACACCTATCTGATTCAGAAGGAAACCGGCCTTCCGAAGGAGCGAGTTATCGGAACCGGAACCTCCCTTGATACCGCCCGCTTCCGTTATCTCTTAGGCGAACGCGTAAAGGTAGATATCCGCGACATCCAGGGTTATATTCTGGGCGAGCACGGCGACACCCAGGTCCCCATCTGGAGCAGCGTCAACGTAGCAGGCGAGCCCATCGATCACTTCCTGCCTGCAGAAGAAAAGGAAAAAGAGAAAGTCAAGGAGCAGATTGCCAATAAAGCCAAGACCGGCGGCGCGGACGTCATTTCCCTGAAGGGCGCCACCTTTGACGGAATCGCCATGTCCACTTTCCGTATCGTAGAGTCTATCCTGAAGAACCAGAACACCGTACTTCCGGTAGCCCACGTACTGGGAAAAGAGTACGGCGAGAGCCTGGAAGGATCCTGCATCAGTATCCCCTGCGTAGTTAACGAAGAGGGTATCAGCAAGACCATCAAGATCACCATGACCGACGAGGAGAAACGGCAGGTAGAACACTCCGCAGAAGTGCTGAAAGCATTCATCGGCGACGTGATGAAAGAGGACTAATAATAGAACAGGAAACATAATTACAAAAACAGCCCCGGCTATCCAACAGCAAAGCGCCTTGGATAGCCGGGGCTGTTTTTGTACACCGGAGTATATCCCCGTGGGGGAGACGGATAGCCGGGTGGGAAAATAGGCGTGTTCCCACCCGGCTATCCGTCTCCCCCACGGTACATAACGTAAAATTACTCTATTGACACACAATTAACAAAGCAAAATTCCGACCATATAAGTCGGAATTAACAAAAACTCATGTTGATTTAACACAAAAATATAACATAACATCCAAAAAACTCCAACAAACTAACAAAAAAATATCATTTAGGGGTTGTTAAACCTTTAACAACGTAGTATAATAATGTAGATTGATAGAAAAATGTCAAACAGACAACTTTGCAACAAATAAGAAACAAAAAGGAGGTAGTCAAATGGTGTACAGCTACTATCCGGGCTGCACGTTAAAGAACAAAGCGCAGGACCTGGACCGATACGCCAGAATGTCGGCAGAAGCCCTGGGATTTACCCTGGAGGAAATCGAAGCCTGGCAGTGCTGCGGAGCCGTCTATCCGCTGGCGTCCGATGAGATTGCCACGAAGCTGTCCGCAGTCCGCGCCCTGAATGACGCAAAGGAAAAGGGACAGGATCTGGTAACCCTCTGCTCCGCCTGTCATCATGTGATCAAGCGCGTCAACGATGATATGCAGAATGTGGAGGACATCCGCACCCGTGCCAACAATTATCTGAAGCTTGAAAAACCCTATGAAGGAGAGACAAAAGTTCTTCACTATCTGGAGGTTCTGCGCGATCGCGTCGGTTTCGATACCATTCGTGAGAAGGTTACCCATCCGCTGACCGGACGGAAAATCGGTGCGTATTACGGCTGTATGCTGCTTCGCCCCAGTGATATCATGGCCTTTGACGATCCGGAGAATCCGACCATTATTGAAGACTTTATCCGGGCCCTGGGCGCTGAGCCGGTGGTGTATCCCTACCGGAACGAGTGCTGCGGCGGTTATGTGTCCCTGAAGGATAAGCCCCTGGCCGGTACGATGGTAGACCGGGTCATGGAATCCGCGGCAGATCACGGAGCGGAAGAACTGATTACCGCCTGTCCTCTGTGCCTCTATAATTTGAGAACCAGCGGAAGCGCGAAAAAGCTTCCGGTTACCTATCTAACGGAGCTTCTGGCAGAGGCTCTCGGCCTGATTCCTGAGAAAAAAGCGGAAGGAGGAGCAGAAGATGCAGAAGGCTGATATGGCGAAGGCCGATAGACTTCGGGAGATGAGCGGCGTCAACACCCGGAAATGTATGAAATGCGGAAAATGCTCCGCGACCTGTCCCGCTTATGAGGAGATGGATATCCGTCCCCATCAGTTTGTTTCTTATGTGGAGAATGGCGACATAGAGCCCCTTTTAAATTCCACCACCATCTGGAAATGTCTTTCCTGCTTTGCCTGCGTAGAGCGTTGTCCCAGAGATGTGAAGCCTGCGAAGCTCATTGAGGCGGTACGGCAGATGGTAGTAAGACAGCGGGGCGGCAATTACTTAAGCCCCAACGAGATACCCGAATTACTGGACGAGGAACTGCCCCAGCAGCTGCTGGCCAGCGCGTTCCGCAAATACAGCAAATAATCAGGAGGTGAAAAAACGTGCAGAGAATAGGAGTATTTGTCTGTCATTGCGGTACGAACATAGCTGCGACGGTAGATATCGGACGGGTGGTAGCGGCAGCGGCGAAGGAGCCGGGCGTCGTTCACGCGGAAGATTACCAGTATATGTGTTCTGAAGCAGGACAGCTGAAAATCCGGGAGGCCATCGAGCAGAAACACCTGACAGGTATCGTTGTCTGTTCCTGTTCCCCCAGAATGCATGAGAATACATTTCGCCAGGCGGCAAAGCGGGCCGGTATCAATCCCTACATGGTAGAGATTGCCAATATCCGCGAGCATTGCTCCTGGATTCATAAAAATATGGAGGAAGCGACCGAGAAGGCCATTATCCTGGCCCGGGCAGCTATCGCGAAGGTTATGCTGAAC
The DNA here is from genome assembly GCF_051972735.1 of Laedolimicola sp. Classification (NCBI taxonomy): domain Bacteria; kingdom Bacillati; phylum Bacillota; class Clostridia; order Lachnospirales; family Lachnospiraceae; genus Laedolimicola; species Laedolimicola sp. Next base: position 14,717 of record NZ_JBOKYU010000028.1, read on the forward strand.
GCGCCTCTGACGCCGGGCACCAGCCAGGTCGTAAAGCGCGCCCTGGTGATTGGCGGCGGTATCGCGGGTATCCAGACCGCGCTGGATATCGCGGAGGCAGGCTACGAGGTAGATATCGTAGAGAAGACTCCCAGTATCGGAGGAAGAATGTCCCAGCTTGACAAGACCTTCCCGACTCTGGACTGCTCCGCCTGTATCCTGACTCCGAAAATGGTGGAGGCTGCGGCCCATGAGAAGATTACCATTTATACATATAGCGAGGTAGAGAAGGTCAGCGGCTTCGTAGGCGATTTCCATGTGGATATCCGGAAAAAAGCCAGAAGCGTGGATATGAGCAAGTGTACCGGCTGCGGCGTCTGCCAGGAGAAGTGTCCTTCCAAGAAGGCTCCCAATGAATTCAACCGGGGACTGAATACACGAAGCGCGATCTATACGCCCTTCGCCCAGGCGATTCCCAATGTTCCGGTGATTGACCGTGAAAACTGTATGAAATTCAAGACCGGAAAATGCGGCGTCTGCGCCAAGGTATGTCAGGCGGGCGCGATTGATTATGAGCAGAAGGACGAGATCATTACCGTGGATTACGGCGCTATCGTCGTGGCGACCGGCTTTGATACCATTAAGCTGGATCAGTACGATGAATATGCGTATAACCAGAGCCCGGATGTCATCACGTCCCTGGAGCTGGAGCGTATCATGAACGCGGCAGGCCCCACCAAGGGCCACCTGGAGCGGATGTCCGATCACAAGGCTCCCAAGTCCATCGTATTTGTCCAGTGCGTGGGATCCCGCTGCGCGGACAAGAGAGGAAAGAGCTATTGCTCCAAGATTTGCTGTATGTATACAGCGAAGCATGCCATGCTGATTCGCGATAAATATCCGGACGTAGATGTGACCGTCTTCTATATCGATGTACGTACTCCCGGCAAGAACTTCGACGAGTTCTATCGTCGGGCAGTGGAGGAGTATGGAGTCCATTACATCAAGGGTCAGGTAGGAAAGGTAGCGCCCCAGGGCGATAAGCTGCTGGTACAGGCCTCTGACCTGCTGGACAACAGACAGATTCGTATGGAAGCAGATATGGTTGTCCTGGCTACCGCCATTGAGCCGAATCCGGATGTAAGAAAGATTGCCACCATGCTGACAGCCAGCATTGATACAAACAATTTCCTGACCGAGTCCCATGCCAAGCTGCGTCCGGTGGAGTCCCCCACAGCGGGAATTTTCCTGTCCGGCGTCTGCCAGGGACCCAAGGATATTCCGGAGACCGTAGCCCAGGCCGGAGCCGCTGCTGTAAAGGTGATAGGACTTCTGGCGAAGGATCATCTGGTTACCAACCCCTGTACGGCCAAGGCAGATCCGATCTTCTGTAATGGCTGCTCCACCTGTGAAAAGGTATGTCCTTACGGAGCGATTTCCTACGAGGATCAGCTGGTAAATGATCATGGTATCCGCGAGACGAGACGGGTAGCCGTTGTGAACAGCGCCCTCTGTCAGGGCTGCGGAGCATGTACCGTTGCCTGCCCGTCCGGAGCTATGGATCTGCAGGGCTTCTCAAACAGACAAATTCTTGCGGAGGTAGATGCGATATGCAGGTAGAAAATACAGAATTTAGACCGAAGATTGTAGCGTTCTGCTGCAACTGGTGCTCCTACGCAGGCGCAGACCTGGCGGGAAGCAGCCGACTTGCTTACCCGGCGGATGTAAAGATTATCCGCGTGCCCTGTTCCTGCCGTGTGAACCCCATGTTTATCCTGAGAGCCTTCCAGAGGGGAGCGGACGGCGTGATTCTCTGCGGCTGCCACCCGGGAGACTGTCATTACACCACAGGAAACTATTACGCAAGAAGACGTATGACGCTGCTTTTCTCCATGCTGGATTACCTGGGCGTGGAAAATGGACGTACCCGCGTAGAGTGGGTGTCTGCGGCTGAGGGCGTGAAGTTCTCCACCACCATGAATGAATTTGTAGCGAAAATTCATGAACTGGGAGAAAATGTAAGATTGGAGGATCTGCGATGCAAGGGTTAATCGAGAGAGCGAAAGAGCTTCTGGCAGACGGAACCGTAGCGCAGGTTCTGGGCTGGAGAAAGGGCGATATGGGATACGATCCGGAGCCGGCTTATTTCTACAAGGAAGAAGATTTACAGAATTTTGTTTACGACGCGTTCTGCGGCGCAAACTTAAGCAAATATATGATTGAGGCCTCCAAGCTGGAGGGCAGGACGCTGGTATTCTTAAAGCCCTGCGACACCTACAGCTTCAATCAGCTGATCAAGGAGCACCGGGTTGACCGGGAAAAGGCTTACATCATCGGCGTGGGCTGCAAGGGTACCTTAAAGTCGGAGAAAATCCGCGACGCGGGTATCAAGGGCATCAAGAGCGTGACCATCGACGGCGATACCCTGAAATTTGAGACCATCTATGGCGAGAAGGAGCTGCCCTTTGCCGACGCCCTTCTGGAGCGCTGCAAGGTATGTAAGGGTAAGAAGCACATGGTATATGACGAGCTGATTGGCACGGCAGAGGACGAGGAGGCAGGTCCGGTGGGCAACCGCTTCGAGGAAGTGGAGAAGCTGGAGGCCATGAGTCCGGAGGAGCGTTTTCATTTCTGGCAGGAGCAGCTTTCCAAATGTATCCGCTGCAACGCCTGCCGCAATGTGTGTCCGGCCTGCAGCTGCCGCAAATGTGTCTTCGACAGCAGCCAGTATGACAGCAATCAGAAGGCGAATGCCGATACCTTTGAGGAGCAGATGTTCCATATTATCCGTGCCTTCCATGTGGCAGGACGGTGTACCGACTGCGGCGAGTGCAGCAGAGTCTGTCCCCAGGGCATTCCGCTTCACCTTTTAAACCGCAAGTTTATCAAGGACATTGACACCTTCTACGGCGAGTATCAGGCGGGAGCCGATACGGATTCCAGAGGCCCGCTGACGGACTTCACCTTTGATGACGTGGAGCCTGGCATTGTACAGACGAGAGGGGGACATTAAGCATGTATCAGATAGCGAAGAGTAAGCTGAACGAGCTTTACAGAGCCATCAGTGCAAAGGAAGACTTATTTCTCCCGGTACAGAAAGCCGGACAGACCAATTACGGACTGTGGACCGAAGAGGCCGTGGCGGATATCGATACGCTGAAGACCGTGAAGTCCGGTAAGGACTGCTTCTTCCCCCAGAGCGAGGTGCTCTACAAGAGCCGCTATGAGGGCGGAAAGGTCAGTATCGACCCGGCAGAGCTTCAGAATCAGCCCTTTGTGGTATTCGGTATGCGTGCCTGCGATGTGAGGGCTGTGAAGGTTCTGGACCAGGTATTCCTGACGGATCCGGTGGATACCTATTACGCGGCCAGAAGAGAGCATGGCACCATTGTATCCCTGGCCTGCAAAGAGCCGGATGAAACCTGCTTCTGCAAAAACTTTGATGTGGATGCGGCGGAGCCGGGCGCGGACGTGGAGACCTGGTTTGTGGGCGACACTTTGTATTGGAAATCTCTTACAGAAAAAGGTGAGACCCTGACTGCATTCGTGAAAGAAGCCCTGGCAGACTCCTTTATGGAAGCAGACGCAGCAGGAGAAAAAGCGGTGGCAGAGGAGCAGGCGGCGATTCGCGCCATCATCGAGAAGCTTCCTCTGTCCCATCTGGATTTGTCCCGGTTCAAACCGGAAAATACCATGGAGCTTTTTGATTCCCCGCTGTGGGAGGAGCTGTATAAGCCCTGTCTGGCCTGCGGAACCTGCACCTTCGTGTGTCCCACCTGCCAGTGCTACGACATCCGCGATTTTGACGGAGGTAAGGCCGGAATTCAGCATTACCGGTGCTGGGATTCCTGCATGTATTCCGATTTTACCATGATGGCCCACGGCAATATGCGTACCAGTCAGCTTCAGCGATTCCGTCAGAGATTTATGCATAAGCTGGTTTATTATCCGGCCAACAATGACGGCATGTATTCCTGCGTAGGCTGCGGCCGCTGCGTCAGCAAGTGCCCGTCATCTTTAAATATTGTGAAAGTGATCAAGAAACTGGGAGGTGAGGGAAATGAGTGAATGTACCTGCGGCGGACATGCAAATGATATCAGAGTAGACGCGCTGATTCCTATGATTGGCGTGGTGACGGATATCCGCACGGAAACTCCGGACGTTAAAACCTTCCGGGTAGTGGGAAGAGACGGCAAGAAGCTTTTTGAGCATATGCCGGGTCAGTGTGCCATGGTATCGGTTCCCGGTGTGGGCGAGGCGATGTTCTCTATCACATCTTCCCCCACCAACAAAGAATATCAGGAGTTCAGCATTAAGCGCTGCGGCTCCCTGACAGATTACCTGCATGGAATGAATGTGGGAGACGAGATTACCGTGCGCGGTCCCTACGGAAATGCCTTTCCGGTGGAGACAGCGCTGAAGAAGCAGAATCTTCTGTTTATCGCCGGAGGAATCGGTCTTGCGCCCCTTCGCTCTGTCATCAACTACGTGCTGGATAACCGGGACAATTACGGTACGGTAGATATTCTCTACGGTTCCCGTTCCGCGGACGATCTGGTGCAGCTTAAGGAGATTCAGGAGGTCTGGATGAAGACGCCGGGCGTCAATGTATATCTGACCATCGACCGGGAGCAGGAGGGCTGGGACGGCCATGTGGGCTTCGTTCCTTCCTATCTGAAAGAAATCGGCTTCGACACCAATAAGACCGTACTGGTCTGCGGACCGCCCATCATGATCAAATTCGTACTGGCTGGCCTGATGGAGCTGGGCTTCAATAAGACACAGGTGTACACCACCCTGGAGCTTCGTATGAAATGCGGTATCGGCAAATGCGGCCGCTGCAACATCGGCGCCAAATACGTCTGCAAAGACGGCCCCGTATTCCGCTGCGACGAAATTGATGAACTTCCACCTGAGTACTAAGAAAGGAACGGTATAAAAAACATGCAGGAAATGGTAAACGTATATTTCTATGGAAAAAAGTATTCCGTACCCGCTGAGCTTACCATCATGACGGCTATGGAATACGCAGGCTATAAGCTGGTGCGCGGCTGCGGCTGCCGCCACGGCTTCTGCGGAGCCTGCGCAACCATTTACAGAATCAAAGGCAATAACGAGCTGAAGACCTGCCTGGCCTGTCAGACACAGGTACAGGAGGGCATGTACATCGCGACCCTGCCCTTCTTCCCGGCAGACAAGCGAAACTACGATATGGATGAGATCAGTGCAAAGCAGCGTGTGATGATGGATCTCTACCCGGAGATCTACAGCTGCATCGGCTGCAATGCCTGCACCAAGGGCTGTCCCCAGTCCTTAAATGTCATGCAGTATATCGCTTACGCCCAGCGCGGTGATTTCGAGAAGTGCGCGGAGGAATCTTTCGACTGTATCGGCTGCGGTATCTGTACCTCCCGCTGCCCGGCAGGCATTTCCCACCCCATGGTAGGCGTGCTGGCCAGAAGACTGACCGGAAAATACATTGCCCCGAAGGCGGAGCATCTGGAGAAGAGAGTGGAGGACATTCACCACGGCGCTTTCGACGACCTGATCGAGCAGATTATGCAGAAGCCCATCGAGGAAATGAAGGAACTGTACAACAACCGAGAGATTGAGAAATAGGAGGGGAGCGGACTATGTATACAGCGGAAATGCTGGAATCTATTAAAAAAGTAGAGGCCACAAGAGCACAGCGTATCGGTGTAGAGCCGAGACGAATGACAGCAGAGGAAAAGGACGCGCTCCTGAAAGAGTTCCATCCGGATTACCGGGAGGATGGATTCCAGGAGATTCAGGTCGGCCCCAATAAGGGCGAAAAGGCTCCCTATGAGCTTGGTACCCTGCTCCATTCCAACAGCCGTATTTTAAATGTACCGATTGATCTGGATAAAGTAGATTATGATGTGGATGTTCTGATCATCGGCGGCGGCGGAGCCGGTTCTTCCGCAGCTATCGAGGCGCATGAGGCAGGTGCCAACGTTATGATGGTGACCAAGCTTCGTATCGGCGACGCCAACACCATGATGGCAGAGGGCGGTATCCAGGCTGCGGATAAGGAAAATGATTCTCCTCAGCAGCATTATCTGGACGCCTTCGGCGGCGGACATTTTGTGGCAAGACCCGAGCTTCTGCGCCGCCTGGTTATGGAAGCACCGGACGCAATCCAGTGGCTCAATGACCTGGGCGTTATGTTTGATAAGGACAAGGACGGCCGGATGATTACCACACACGGCGGCGGAACCTCCAGAAAGAGAATGCACGCCTGCAAGGACTATTCCGGAGCGGAGATCATGCGTGTGCTCCGCGACGAGGTATGGAACCGTCAGATTCCGGTGGTAGATTTTACCGCGGCTGTAGAGCTGATTAAGGATGACAAAGGACAGGTGGCAGGCGCCGTCCTCCAGAATATGGAAACCGGAGAGTATAAGGTGGCGAGAGCCAAGACCGTTATCATTGCTACCGGCGGAGCAGGAAGACTGCATTATCAGCACTTCCCCACCTCCAATCATTACGGAGCAACTGCAGACGGACTGGTGATGGGCTATCGGGCGGGAGCGCCGCTTCTGTACCAGGATACAATTCAGTATCACCCCACCGGAGCGGCTTACCCGGCGCAGATCTTCGGCGCGCTGGTTACAGAGAAGGTTCGTTCCGTAGGCGCAATGCTGATCAATGTGGATGGCGAGGCCTTTATGCATCCGCTGGAGACCCGCGACGTGTCCGCAGCCTCCATTATCCGGGAGTGTACGGCCAGAGGCAAGGGTGTTCCCACGCCGACCGGTTATGGTATCTGGCTGGACACCCCGATGATTGAGATGATTCACGGAGAGGGCACCATTGAAAAGAGAATTCCGGCTATGCTTCGTATGTTCCTGAACTACGGTATCGATATGAGAAAGCAGCCGATTCTGATTTACCCGACCCTTCATTATCAGAACGGCGGTCTGGAGATCGGCGGCGAGGGCTTTACCAAGGCAATCCCGAATCTGCTGGTAGCAGGCGAGGCGGTAGGCGGTATCCACGGAAGAAACCGTCTGATGGGCAATTCCCTTCTGGATATCATTGTATTTGGCCGCAATGCAGGTAAGGCTGCAGCCCGCAAGTGCAAAGAGGTAGAGCTGGGAACGATGAATCTTGATCATCTTAAGAGCTATGCGGAGGAACTGGAAAAGGCAGGACTGCATACGGATGAGGTTTCTCCGATGTTGCTGCCCAACTATACCTTCGGTATGCCGAAGTAAGAGAAGCAGACGGAATATGACAGCAATTGGGGGTTGTGCTATGGGGATTATTACATGGTTTCAGGAGTCCGTACTATCGAATACGCTGATGATGGTGTTTCTGATTGCCGTTATTGGTTATCTGGTAGGAAGTATTAAAATCTGCGGCCTTGAGCTGGGGACCGCCGGCATTTTGCTGGTGGCCCTGGTCTTCGGCCACTTTGGAGTAGAGATTCCCTCCCTGGTGCGGGAGCTGGGATTGATTTGTTTTGTAACCTCGGTAGGCTTTATTGCCGGACCGAAATTTTTCCGGAATTTTAAAAATAACGCCACGTCCTATATTTTACTGGGTATTCTGGTTATCGGCGCAGGCGCGCTGACCTGTGTGGCTGTAATTAAAATTTTTGGAATTCCGGTGGATATCAGCGTAGGTATGATGACCGGAGCACTTACCAGTACGCCGGGACTGGCGGCAGCCCTGGAGGCGACCGGCTCTGACGCGGCCTCTGTAGGCTATGGCATCGCGTATCCCTTCGGTGTTGTGGGCGTAGTGCTTTTCGTCCAGCTGGTTCCCAAGCTTCTGCATACGGATATGGCGGCAGAGCGGGCGAAGTTCGAGGCTGCTGCAGGCGTGGAGGTGGCGGAGTTCCACAAAACCAAGAAGGAAGATTTGTTCTATGCGGACAGTATGGGCTTCTTCCCGTTTTCCCTGGCAATTGCTCTGGGCATCATTCTGGCGAAGATTGAAATCCCCCTTCCGGGAGGTGCGGTCTTTTCCCTGGGAACCTCAGGCGGTCCGCTGATTGCGGGACTGATTCTCGGTCACTTCGGCCATTTCGGAAAATTGAGCGTACAGGTGGAGAAGCATGTCCTGGAGTGCCTAAGGGAATTCGGCCTGGCGCTGTTCCTGCTGGGAGCCGGAACCCAGGCGGGCGCGGGCTTCATCGAAATTCTGAAGGAGCACGGGGCGTTGCTGTTCTTGTACGGAGCTCTGATGACTCTTGTTCCCATGCTGCTGGGATACGTCTTTGCGGTAAAGGTGCTGCATCTGTCGCTGTTTAACTGTCTGGGATCTATCTGCGGCGGTATGACCAGTACGCCGGCCCTGGGAACCCTGATTCGTGTGACCGAGACCGACGATGTGGCCAGCGCTTACGCGGCGACCTATCCCATTGCGCTGGTGGCGGTGGTGCTGGCCAGCCAGTTTATCAGTTTGTTATTATAAACTCATAGGCCAGAACTATAGAATTATAAAATGTATCGAATTGTTTTATACATGGCAATGTGCTATATTACAGCTATGGAGGTGAAGTATCATGCGCGAGATTAAGACCGCTGAGATCACAGACGTCGTAGAGCGCCTGTGTATTGAAGCCAATGAGCAGCTGCCGGAGGACATTAAAGGAGCCATCCGCCGCTGCAGAGCATGTGAAGACTGGGAGACAGCCCAGGGGGTTTTAGACAAAATTATCGAGAACTTTGAAATTGCGGGAGAGGAGCATGTACCCATCTGTCAGGATACGGGTATGGCCTGTGTATTCCTGGAGATTGGTCAGGACGTACATATCACAGGCGGCGATCTGCGTGAAGCCGTAGATGAAGGCGTACGCCGCGGCTATGACAAGGGATACCTTCGAAAATCCGTTGTAAAGGATCCGGTACGCCGCGGTAATACCGGCGACAATACCCCGGCCATGTTGTATACGGAGATTGTACCGGGTGAGCAGATCAAAGTAACCGTAGGCCCCAAGGGCTTCGGAAGCGAAAATATGAGTGCCATCCGCATGTTTAAGCCCTCTGCGGGAATTGAGGGCATCAAAAGCTTTATCCTGGAAACCGTAGAGGCAGCAGGACCGAATCCATGTCCGCCCATGGTAGTAGGCGTAGGTATCGGAGGTACCTTTGATAAATGCGCGCTGCTGGCGAAAAAAGCACTGATGCGCAATACCGAGGAGCCGAATCCGGATCCCTATTATGCAGATTTGGAAAAAGAGATGCTGGAGAAAATCAATGAGCTCGGTATCGGACCCCAGGGCTTTGGCGGAAAGACCACCGCTTTGGCTCTGAACATTGAGACTATGCCGACCCATATTGCAGGCATGCCCTGTGCAGTCAATATCAACTGTCATGTAACACGCCACAAGACGGAGGTGATTTAATATGGAAAGACATATTCAGCTGCCTTTGACGGAGGAACTTGCAAAAACCTTACACGCGGGCGACAGCGTGTATCTGACCGGAACCATCTATACCTCAAGAGACGCGGGCCATAAGCGGATGTGCGAGGCTCTCGCAAGAGGAGAAAAGCTTCCCTTCGATCCCGCAGACGCCACCATTTACTATGTGGGACCGACTCCGGCGAAGCCGGGTCAGGTCATCGGAAGCGCGGGACCGACTACCAGCGGACGTATGGACGCTTACGCGCCGACCATGATGAGCGTGGGCGCCAGAGGTATGATTGGCAAGGGCGCCAGACTTCCGGAGGTGGTGGAAGCCATGAAGAAGTATCATGGTGTTTACTTTGGGGCGATCGGAGGAGCGGGAGCGCTTCTGGCGAAGTGTATCAAAAAATGTGAGTTGATCGCATATGAGGATCTGGGCGCGGAAGCACTTCGGAAGCTCTATGTGGAAGACATGCCGCTCGTAGTCATTATTGACAGCGAGGGAAATAATCTGTATGATGAGGGAAAAGCAGCCTATCTGGCCAGTAAAAAGAACTAGATTTACGAAAGGATGATTTTCCTATGTCTCTGATTCATGAAACAGAACAAGAGAAACAGATGTCCGAAGCCTTCGTGAACAGCGCCTTTCTGGCGCTGTCCGGAGGCTTTCAGGACGCTTATACCTATTTTACAAGAGAAGAGGTCTTCTCCAATGCCCAGACCGGCAACGTGGTGCTGATGAGTCAGCATTTCATGTGCGGCGAGTGGATGGCGGGTCTTCGCTACCTGTTCCCGATTCTGTCTTTTGCGGTGGGCGTCTGGGTGGCAGAGCAGATTCAGGGTCGGTACCGGTACGCAAGGAAGCTTCACTGGCGGCAGAGTATTCTTCTGCTGGAAATTGTTATTTTGTTTGTAGTCGGGTTTATTCCCACCCGTCTGGATATGATGGCGACCGCCCTGGTTTCTTTTTCCTGCGCCATGCAGGTACAGTCCTTCCGCAAGGTCAACGGTTATTCCTACGCCAGCACCATGTGTATCGGCAACTTAAGAAGCGGTATTGCGGCGCTGTCCGGCTATGTGCGGGAGCATAAGCCCCAGCAGGCGGAGCAGATGCTATATTATTTCGGTATCATCTTTCTGTTTGCCCTGGGCGCGGGACTTGGCGGCGTCATGTCCATGCATACGGCTATCGGAATCCGGGCCATCTGGGTGTCCTGTGTGCTGCTGCTCATCAGCTTCGGCCTGATGTTTATCGATAAGCCGAAGATATCGTAACGGACAGAAATGCGGCATAACGACTGGTCAAGACAGAGTGACAGATGGTTGAAAAGGAGAGCGAAGATGGCAAAAAAAGAAAAAGAAATCAAGACCAACGCCATGCGTCTTCTGGAGCAGAAGAAGATTCCCTACACGGTACATACCTACGACGGTGAGGAATTCCATGACGGCGTCAGCGTGGCGGATATGCTGGGTCAGCCCCATGAGATTGTATACAAGACTCTGGTGACGGTGGCGAAGAGTAAAGAACATTATGTGTTTGTAATCCCCATTGAGGCGGAGTTGGATCTGAAAAAGGCGGCGAGAGCCGTTCATGAAAAATCAGTTGAAATGCTTCCCTTAAAGGAACTGACGGATCTGACCGGCTACGTCCGGGGCGGCTGCACCTGCATTGGTATGAAGAAGCAGTTTCCGGCGGTGCTGGACGAGAGCGCGAAGCAGTTTCCACGAATTATGGTCAGCGGCGGACGGCGCGGCTCCCAGATCGAAGTGAATCCGGAAGATCTGATGCGGGCGGCAGGCGGGACCTTTGCCGACGTTGTGATGGAATAGACTTATCATATAATAGAAGAAACAAAAGGAGGCGGAAGCGAACATTCCGCCTCCTTTTCTCTGTATTTTTCACAAAACGATCATATTTCCCTGTTATAATAGACAGAAATCAAGTATAATAAAAAATAATTTCTGTATAAATAAGAGGCAGGAGGATTCGTGATGGATAAATTAAAAATTCTGGTAGTGGACGATGAGAGCAGAATGCGGAAGCTGGTCCGGGATTTTCTGGTAAAACAGAACTTTGAGGTACTGGAGGCCGGGGACGGCGCGGAGGCCCTGGACATTTTTTTCGGCACGGAGGGAATCGCCCTGGTGATTCTGGACGTGATGATGCCGAAGATGGACGGCTGGCAGACCTGCCGGGAGATTCGTGCGTATTCCAAGGTGCCGATTATCATGCTGACAGCCAAATCTGACGAGCGGGATGAGCTGCAGGGCTTCGACCTGGGCGTGGACGAGTATATATCCAAGCCCTTCAGCCCCAAAATTCTGGTAGCCCGGGTGGAAGCGATTCTCCGGCGTACCAGCGCCAGAGGCGTGGACGAGGTGCTGGATGCAGGAGGCATTTCCCTGGATAAGGCGGCGCATATCGTGACCGTGGACGGCAGGCAACTGGATTTGAGCTTTAAGGAATTTGAGCTGCTGACTTATTTTATGGAAAATCAGGGAATCGCCCTTTCCAGGGAGAAGATTCTGAACAATGTGTGGAACTACGACTATTTCGGCGACGCCCGGACCATCGACACCCATGTGAAGAAGCTTCGAAGCAAGCTGGGCGACAAGGGCGACATGATCAAGACCATCTGGGGCATGGGCTATAAATTCGAGGTGGGCTGAGTATGGAACATTCTGTCAAGCATCCGGGAAAGCATTCCATCAAGCGGCAGATGGCCGCTATCTTCATCGGTGTATTGGCGGCGGCATTTCTGTGTGTTGGCCTGATCAATGCTTTTTTTCTGAAGGATTATTATATGTCTGAAAAACAGAAAGCCATCATCAGTGCTTACGAAGCCCTGAATAAGGGCGTCAGCAACGGGCTTACCAATGACGACGATTTCAAGGCAGGCATGGAGCTTATCTGCAACACGGACAATATCTCCATCTTCGTTATGGATAACAGCGGCGAGCCAAAGCTTGCCACAAACCGGGATTATCAGATTCTGCAGAAAAAGCTGTACAGTTATATTTTTGAGGCGGACACTCAGAATTCCATAGTGTTGGATACTGCGGACAATTACACGATTCGGGAGAGCCGGGATCATTTTTCCCAGGCGGATTATCTGGAAATCGTAGGCACCCTGGATTCCGGCGAGCCCTTTATCATGCAGACGGCCATCGAGAGTATCCGGGACAGCGCGGCGATCTCCAATCAGTTTTTTATCTATGTGGCGCTGACGGCCATGGTTTTTGGCTCAGTCCTGATTTGGTGGCTGTCCAGGCGGATTTCCGAACCGATTCTGGAGCTGACGGATATTTCCCGCAGAATGACGGAGCTGGATTTCAACGCAAAGTTTACTTCCGGGAGCGACAACGAGATTGGCGTGCTGGGAGCGCATATGAATGAAATGTCCGAGAATCTGGAGAAGACCATTTCAGAGCTGAAGACTGCCAACAACGAATTGCAGCGGGATATCGAGCAGAAGACCCAGATCGATGAGATGCGAAAGGAATTCCTGTCCAACGTATCCCATGAACTGAAGACGCCCATCGCCCTGATTCAGGGCTACGCGGAGGGTCTGAAAGAGTGTATCAATGATGATGCTGAAAGCCGGGACTTTTACTGCGAGGTCATCATGGATGAGGCCCGGAAGATGAACACCATGGTGAAAAATCTGCTGTCCTTAAATCAACTGGAATGTGGCAACGATGTGGTTACCATGGAACGGTTTAATATTGTATCACTTATCCGAAATGTTTTAAATTCTTCGAAAATTCTTATGGAGCAGAAGGAAATCCATCTGATTTTCAAAGAAGAGGAGCCGGTCTACGTATGGGCCGATGAATTTAAGATCGAAGAGGTCGTGACCAATTACATCAGCAACGCAATCCACCATTGTGAATTTGATAAGGTCATTGAGGTCAAGATTCAAAGGGAGGATTCGCTGGTAAGAGTTTCTGTCTTTAATACAGGTCAGCCAATTCCGGAGGAGGATCTGGACAAGGTATGGATCAAATTCTTCAAGGTGGATAAGGCCAGAACCCGGGAATATGGCGGAAGTGGCATTGGTCTGTCCATTGTCAAGGCGATTATGGATTCCCTGCACCGGGAATGCGGTGTCCGCAATTATGACAATGGCGTGGAATTCTGGTTTGAGCTGGACGCCAGGGCACAGGCCTAGGGGAAAGGATTTTATTATGGTAAGAAAGCATATCTATTTTTCCGGCCGTGTCCAGGGCGTGGGCTTCCGGTATCAGGCGGCGTACTATGCCAGAAACCTGGGGCTCACCGGCTGGGTACGGAACCTGAGCGACGGACGGGTGGAGATGGAGGTTCAGGGGCGGGAGTCCTTGATTTCCCAGCTGATCCTCACACTGAAAAATCAGCCCTATATCCGGATTGAGGGTATCGAATATCAGGAGCTCCCGGTGGAAGTGGGAGAAACGAAATTCAGCACCCGGTTTAGCTATTGAATAAACCGGGAGAAAAAGAACAGGGAGAACAGAAGATGTGTGAATTATATTTCAGAAACGAAGGGCTTCGATGGAAGGCGAGGAAAGGACAGACCCTTCTTGAGGCGGCTGTGGAAGCGGGAATATCTCCGGACGCGCCCTGCGGAGGAAAGGGAAGCTGCGGAAAATGCCGTGTACGGGTAAATGGTGAGCCTATGCTTGCCTGCCAGACGAAGGCTGCGGACGGTATGGAGATCGATACCTTATGGGAAAGGGAACAGGACACACAGATTCTGACCGAGGGACATACAGAAGACAGAAAAAAGACAATAGTGAATCCGGGAACGCTTCCGGGAGACGTAAAAGATCCGCTTCTGGCGGCGGCAGATGTGGGCTCTACCTCTGTGGTGGTGTATCTTATGGACGCCCGGACCGGAAGAGAACTGGCAGTCAGAAGTATGCTGAATCCTCAGCGCCAGTATGGGGCTGACGTGGTGGAGCGGGGAAATTATGTGTTGAAGCACGGGCCGGAGCAGCTGTATCGCTGTATCCGCCGGGCGGTCAGTGATTTGCTTGCCCAGGCGGCGGAGACAGCAGGAAGAACTGCGGAGGATATTGTCCGGGTAGCGCTTGTGGGCAACAGTTGTATCCACCATCTGTTTCTCGGGCTTCCGATTGACACGTTGGTAAAAGCTCCTTATGATCCGGTGGTGAAGGGAGCGCTTAAGCTTCCGGCGGCGAAATTTGATGTGCGGATCCACCCGCAGGGGGAGATACTCTGGCTGTCCAATATCGGGGGCTTTGTAGGCGCGGATACAGTCGGCGGCATTTTGGCGTCCCGTATTTATGAGAAAGAAAAGCCGACTCTGTTGGTGGATATCGGAACCAATGGGGAAATTGTTCTGGGAGACAGGCAGGGACTTATGGCCTGCTCAACGGCAGCGGGACCGGCCTTTGAGGGTGCCAGGATCACCTGTGGTATGCGTGGAACCGAAGGAGCGATTGATAAGGTATGGCTTGAGAATGGAAAGTTTTCCTGGCATGTAATTGGGGAAGGGGAGCCGAAGGGGATCTGCGGATCCGGTCTTCTGGATGCGACGGCCTGTCTCCTCCGTCTTGGAAAGCTGGACGAAACCGGGCGCATGGAAGAGCAGACGGTATCTTTTACGGAGCAGGTGTATTTGAATCAGCGTGATATCCGGGAGCTGCAGCTGGCGAAGGCGGCTATCTGCGCAGGTATCCGGCTGTTATGCAGTCATCGCGGCATAGAGGTGGATGAGATAGATACCCTCCTGATAGCCGGAGCTTTTGGCAATTATATGAATCCGGCCAGCGCATGTGCCATTGGTCTGCTGCCGCCGGAGCTGGAGAATCGAATCCTATCGATCGGAAACGCGGCAGGCGAGGGCGCAAAAATGGCAGTGCTGAATCAGGAGGAGTTCAAGAGAAGCAGCAGACTTTCCGAAGAGACTCGTTTTGTAGAACTGGCCCTGGAGCGGAATTTCCAGGATGTCTATGTAGAGGAACTGCTTTTCCCGGAAGAAGAGGAATAAAAGCAGTTGCAAGTTTACATAATTGTAGAAAAAGTAGATACTGTAGAAAAAATAGAAAAAGTTTTAAAAATTTTAAAAAAAGGTGTTGACATTCTCTTGCACCCGTGATAAAGTATAGAAGCTGTCGCGAGGGAC
>NZ_JBOKYU010000029.1:0-30204 GCF_051972735.1 Laedolimicola sp.
ACCGGTCGGAGTATGAGTCCCTGCATATCACCTTCTTTGACAGCAGCGCCAACTGCTATATGGAGGTACAGATCCGTACGAAAGAGATGGATGATATCGCGGAGATCGGCATTGCCAATCATGTGGCCTACGAGAAGCGACAGGAGCGGGAGCGCGCCCGCCGGCACGAGATCCCCGAGGGCGAGTGCGTCTGGTTTGACGAGGCTTATGAGCGGGGCATGCTGCTTCAGCAGCTGGAACTGTCCAAGGTGGATGTGAACATGTTTGGCGCGGCCAATAACAGCCTCATCAATGATGGATGCGGGCTGTTCCGCGGCAGACAGATTTTGCCTTATGAGCATTTGTCACGGTTTCAGAATGATCAGATCGATTAGAATAGAGAAAACGGACGATGAGAGGAAGGACCGCGACCCTTCCTCTCGTCTGGCTTCGCAGACACAAAAAGGACCCTCGCGTAAGCGAGAGCCCTTATACTGCGCTATGTATTTATGCGTCAATCTGCGCGATAGCGTCCACGATCTGCTTGTGCTTCTCATCCACCGCAGCCCAGAGACTCATATCGGTCAGCGGCTTGTCTCCGCGCAGGGACTCTGTCAGTTTGGAGCTGACGGTATAGAGGGCGTCGAATCCCAGATTCAGCGCGATACCCTTCAGCGTGTGCGCCGCGCGGAACGCGGTGGCCCAGTCCCGGTTCGTAATGGCTTCAGCCAGCTCTTTGCAGGTGCCGTCATCCACATATTTCAGAACAAACTTCTTCACCAGTGCTTCGCTGGGAAGTCTCGAAAGTGTCTGCTCATAGTCGCCGCCCACAGCGGCATAGAACTGTTCAAGTGTCATAATTCAAATCTCCTGTGTATATTCTTATGTAAAGTACATTCCCTTTCTCCATCATACTCCGGATACAGGAAAAATTCAATTACAAAATAATTGCAAAATATGTCTTAAGAGTATCTTTTTCCGGGGTTCCGGTGTATAATAAAAAAGATACAGACAGGAGGCAGATAAATGCGGGAACAGGATAAGATGACGATGGAACAGGCAGAAGCCAAGATGAGCTGCCTGCGGGAGGTATTCCCGTTTGTGAGATTGGTAAAGGGAAGTGTTCTGAAGGACAGGGAGCGCGAGCCGGCGGAGGGACTCCCCAGGGTCTGTCAGTGCTACGAATTCTGGAAGAAAGACAAGCCCTGTGAAAATTGTATATCCAGAGATGTGCTGGACAGCCAGGGCGAGGAAAGTAAGATAGAGTTTATCGACGATCAGATGTATCAGGTATTCTCCCGGTACGTGGAGATAGATGGAGAACCCTATGTCATGGAAATGATTAAGGATCTGGATGAGAGAACCCTGCTGGATTCTGAGGGCTACGAGAAGCTGCTGAGCCATCTGACTGTCTACAACGAGAAGCTGTACAAGGACGCCCTGACCGGCGCTTATAACCGCCGTTTCTATGAGGATGAAGTCAAAGACATGAAAGGCCCTGCAGGTGTGGCAGTTATCGATTTGGACGATTTCAAGATCTACAACGACACCTACGGTCACCATGCGGGTGACCTGGTACTGGAGACTGCCGCTGATATCATCCGGCGTTATGTCCGAAAGTCCGACATGCTGATCCGCTATGGCGGAGATGAATTTTTGCTGATCCTGCCGGATATCCAGTCCGATATTTTTGCGGCCAAGCTGAAAATGATTCAGGAGCGCATCTACGAAGCCACCATAGCAGGCTATAACCGCTTACAGATGTCTGTCAGCATCGGCGGCGTCATGTTCAATAGCGGCGATATCAAGGAAGCCGTGTCCCGGGCGGACAAGCTCATGTACCGCGCCAAGAAGCGGAAAAATATGGTTGTTACCGAGTGGGATGTCAAGGATAATCCAAAAAAAGCGCCGAAGGAAGAAAGCGAAGATCTGCGCCAGCAGATTCTGATCGTTGACGACTCAGAGATGAACCGCGCTATTCTGACTGAGATTCTGCAGAAGGACTACCGTATCCTGAATGCGGAAGACGGTGAGCAGTGTATTGAAATCCTGGAACAGAAGGGTACTGCCATTTCCCTGATTCTCCTGGATTTGGTGATGCCGAAGATGGACGGCTTTGAAGTTCTTGCCGTTATGAATAAAAAGCAGTGGATTGAGGATATTCCGGTTATCATGATTTCCAGTGAAGATTCCGCCCAGTTCATTCAGAAGGCCTACGAATTCGGAGTTACTGACTATATCGGACGTCCCTTCGACGCGAAGGTTGTATACCAGCGCGTGTTCAACACCATCAAGCTCTATGCCAAGCAGCGCCATCTCCTGAGCCTGATTACCCGCCAGATTTACGAGAAAGAGCATAGCAACCGTATTATGATCACGATTTTGAGCCAGATCGTGGAGTTCCGAAACGGCGAGAGCGGCCCGCACGTGATGCACATCAATATTCTGACGGAGCTGTTACTGGAGCAGCTGATGAAGCGCAGCAACGATTACCATATGACCTGGTCGGAGCAGCAGATGATTGTAACGGCTTCCTCCCTGCACGATATCGGTAAAATTGGTATCGCGGAATCCATTCTGAACAAACCGGGCAGATTGACGGATGAAGAATTTGAAATCATGAAGACCCATACGTTGATCGGAGCTTCCATACTGGAGAAAATGGAGCTTTACCAGGATGAGCCGCTGGTTCAGATTGCCCGTGATATCTGTCGCTGGCACCACGAGCGCTATGATGGCCGTGGCTATCCGGACGGCCTGAAGGGCGATCAGATCCCCATATCCGTCCAGGTGGTGGCGCTGGCGGATGTGTATGACGCCCTGGTCAGCGAGCGTGTATACAAAAAAGCTTACTCCCATGAGCAGGCGCTCCGGATGATCCTGAACGGAGAATGCGGCGCGTTCAATCCGTTGCTTCTGCAGTGCCTCATGGATATCAAGGACAAGATTAAGTGGGAGCTTGCGAGTGGCATGACGGAGGATTATGCGCGGTGGGAAGACATGGCGGAGGTTTCTGAGATATCCACGGAATCCATAAAGAAGCTGACAGACTAAACCAGCTTCTTCCTTAGCAGCTCCGGATTCGTCGCGTAAATCAGCGCCGTATCCTTTGAAATCACGCCCTTCTGACAGAGTGCCAGAATGCTGGCGTCCATCGATACCATATCTTCCCGGTTCGACGAATACAGCAGTCCGTCGATCTGTGGCACTTTATTATCACGGATCATATTTCGAATCGCCGGAGTTACCGTCATAATCTCAAAAGCGGGAACCATCCCTCCATCCACGGTGGGCAGCAGCTGCTGCGATACGACAGCGTTCAGAACGGTGGAAAGCTGAATTGCGATCTGCCGCTGCTGGCTGGGCGGGAAGACGTCGATGATGCGGTCAATGGTATTGGCGGCGCCGATCGTGTGAAGGGTGGACAGCAGCAGATGACCGGTTTCGGCGGCTGTCATAGCCACGTTGATGGTCTCGTAATCGCGCATTTCCCCGAGAAGGATGACGTCGGGGCTCTGGCGGAGCGCCGCACGGAGAGCTGTCACGTAGTTTTCCGTGTCCACGTGGATCTCCCGCTGGCTCACGATGGAGCGGTTATGGCGGTGCAGAAATTCCAGCGGATCCTCCAGCGTGATGATATGCGCATCCCGTGTCTGATTGATGTGATCGATCATGCAGGCCAGGGTTGTGGATTTTCCGCTGCCTGCCGGGCCTGTAATCAGAATCATGCCGCTTCCGGATGCGGTGGAATTGATGATATACGGCGGAATTCCCAGGGCTGTGTAGTCCGGCAGCTGGAAGGTGATCACACGGATCACGGCTGAGAGCGCTCCGCGCTGCTTGTAGGCGCTGACACGGAAGCGGGACACGCCCTGAATCGCGAAGGCGAAGTCGTCGTCGCCGTGTTCGTGCAGGGCCGTCATATCCCGGCTGCCTGCCAGCCTGTAGATGTTGTTCAGCA
The DNA here is from genome assembly GCF_051972735.1 of Laedolimicola sp. Taxonomy (NCBI): domain Bacteria; kingdom Bacillati; phylum Bacillota; class Clostridia; order Lachnospirales; family Lachnospiraceae; genus Laedolimicola; species Laedolimicola sp. The sequence continues at coordinate 3,941 of NZ_JBOKYU010000029.1, forward strand.
GGTCTTCTGTATCCGGCGGCAGCAGCCGTTCTTCATTTATCTGGTAAAGCGTACCGTTTTTGCGGAAAGAGCAGGGAAGACCTGCCACAATAAACACATCCGACGCATTTTCCCCCACTGCCTGTTTTAAAATCGTAACAATATCCATAGTGATCCTCCCTGAATTTTCAGTCTTCATTGGAAATCCCGATTCCCGGTGAACCGGAAGTGGAATTCCAGTCCCCGGTGCTGATGGTCTGCCAGGCGGAGATTACATATCCGTCCGTGCCGTCCGGGGAAAGCTCCACGAAAAGCGCCTGGCGATCGCTGATTTGCACCTGAAAGCTGAGGCTTTCCGTCATATGTTTCAATTCCCCGGCTGCGTCCAGCGACGCGATCTGCTCCTCTGCCTGATTGCAGGCGGCATAGTAGGCTGTCCGCCGGTCTGCCAGCTGTCTGCTGAAACGGTAATCACTCTGGGCGCCGGTAAGAGTCAGCATCGCGAATATCACCAGGCAAAGCACCAGAAAGACCACCAGAAGGGAAGAAGATCCGATGCTCAGAAAGGGAACACTTTTTTTCTCCTTATTCATCCGCGGTTCCTCCCGATAAATAGTGAACGGTCTCCAGCCGGTAAATTTCCGCTGAAGAATTCTTTTTTGTCATAATCGCTTTGCAGCGCAGCAGCTTTCCACGTTCGGAAAAGTCCGCTGTCAGCAGATATGCCGCTGCGTCCGCGTCTGCCGCGCAGGGCTGAAGCTCCGCGTCAAATCCCACAGCTACTGTGAAAACGGAATCATTATCCGAAGCCGGATCCTCGGCTGCTGCGTCCGCGTACAGGGCAGCCAGCTTTTCTGCGGCGTCTGCCGCGGTTCCGGCATTGCTTCCGATCTCCGCTGCGTCCGAGCAGGCGGACACCGCCGTATGCAGCGCCCGGGCGTCCCGGCTTAAGGTATGGGCCCGCACAAAGATCTGTATGCAGATTGCGCTTGCCACCGAGAAAAACAGAATGGAAAAAATCAGCTCCAGCAGAAACAGGCTGGATGTACGGGGGCGATGTGTCATTTTCATGAAGCTGCGCCCCCTTTCGTGCTTCGTATCTGCACGACAGCCCGGGCAGTCGTGCCGTCCGTATTGGTGCAGGAGAAGGAGAGCAGGCCGTCATCCGGCCTTGTGAAGCTGAGCGACGAGACAGCCAGGATTGCCCTGCCGTCCTCTGCAGACGCGGGCGCGCCGTCCTTTACAAACAGCTCCCGCAAGGCGTCTTCATAGGCGTAGATATAAGTAGTATAGTCCGAATCCCCATAAGACTGCCGGATCTGAAGAGCCTCGCAGCCGTCGAAGGTTCCGATATCGATCTGTCCGTCCGCGTCATTCTGATGTACTTTCTCCGTCAGGTATGCCAGCGCCGTCTCCGCCGTATAGCTCCGGGAAGAATGGATCGCCGTGTCCCGGTAAACGCCGGTAGCCAGCAGAATCACCGATACCGCCGAAAAGGCGAATACGAAGAGCAGGGCCGCCGGAAAAAGAACATCGATGAGATGATGTGGGTCACGCCGTATCTGCATACTCATTTCACCTCCAGAATCGTCACATCCGGATACAGATTGGCTCCGGAGACGTGGTAATCCACGAAAAAGCGGTCATGATCATAGGTCAGTCCGTAATGCTTCGTCAGATATTCCAGGTTTTCGGGGTAAGCGCCCTCCACTGCGTAGCAGTAAGTAATACTCCGGTTCAGGGCTTCCTCAAGGCTGTCCCGCTGCCGCCGGTCCGTATCCGCCGAAAGGGACTGTATCCCCAGATAAAAGCAGAGAAAGATGACCGCGAAGACAGAGACGGACAAAAGCAGCCGAAGCTGTGGCCGGGATTTTTTCTCCGTTTGAAAACGCATGAGCAGCACCTCCTAAAGACTGGACAGGATGCCCATCAGCGGCAGCATCGCAGACAGCAGAATCACGCCCACAATGAGGGACAGGGTGATGACCAGCGTAGGCTCCAGAACCGCCAGGGTCCGGTTCATCCGATCGTCCAGATCCTCCTGGCAGAGATCGGCGATTCGTTCCAGTACCGTATCCAGTTCCCCGGTCCGGGCGCCGATGGAAGCCATCCGCGCGTAGACACCGGTCAGAATCTGCTCCTGATGCAGGAGAGCCGCCAGATCCTGTCCCTCAGACAGCCCGTTCCGGCAGGCTTCCAGCTTCTTACAGAAATCAGTGTCTTCGATCAGCCGCTCTGTCAGCTCCAGACTCTGTTCCTGGGTGAGACCGCTTTTCAGGGAGATAGCCATTCCGCTGGCAAAGCGGCAGACAGAAAGCTGCTCCTGCATGGACCGGATCCATGAAAAATGAAGTCCGATTTTCCGGAAAAACCGCCGTCCGCCCGCGGTGTGTGTTCCGGCAAAGGCCGCCGCGATTACCAGCAGAAGAAGTACAATGAACAGGATGGAATACCGGTTGAGCGCTGTGCCGAGTCCCATAAGCGCCCGGGAAAATCCGGTCATCTCCGTACCTAGCTGCCGGAACACTTGCTGGAAGATGGGCATGACCTTTACAAGTAAAATGACGATAACTGCTGCCATCATGGCTGACATAATAAGCGGATAGGTCAGGGCGTTTTTAACATTGCGGCTTATGGCTTCCTCACGTTCATAGTGGAGCGACAGGGCCTTCATGACCTCGTCCAGGGTACCGGTCTGTTCGCCGAGCTCCGTCATGGAGAGAAGATAGGCGGGGAAAAGACCGGCGTCCGCAAAGGCCGTGGCGAGGCTTCCGGTCTCCTGTAAGCGCTCCAGCAGCCTCTGAAGCACCGCCTGCTCCTCCGGGTCCTTACTGTCCTCCAACAGAATGGAAATTCCTTCCAGAGAGGAAATGCCGGAGTGCAGGATAAGACTCAGCTGCCCGCAGAAGGCTGCCAGCTCCGGATTGGAAAATGCTTTCTGTTTTATCTTAATTTCGTCCATAATAACCTCCGTCCCGTATGGTTAATACGTGTATTTTACAGTGTAATGGCTGCCGTCGCCGATATACTTCTTTACGGAAGCCCGGTCGTTACCGGCCGCCAGCGTGGGATCCATCAGCGTCCAGTCCTTCCCGTCGAAGGAAATGATGCCGTCCACCCAGCCGGTCTCCTGAAGATAGACGCTGATCCAGGCGTGGTAAGCCTGCCCGGAATAGCCCACCTCCAGCTTCGTGGGAATTCCCTGGGATCGGAGCATGGCGGCCATCAGGGAAGCGTAGTCAAAGCAGATCCCCTTTTTCGAAGCCATCACAGCGTCGATATCCGGAATATAGTCCGTGGGAATATTCTTCGCCAGTTCCTCATCATAGGAAATGGTGCCGGTGACGTAATCATAGACCTGCTCCACATAATTCAGATCCGAGGTGGAAGCGTCGGAAAGCTCCATCCCGTATTTTACAGCTTCACTGTCCGCCGTGTACCAGCAGTACTGGTTCGGATAAAGGAAGGGCTTGAATTCATCCCGGAGCGAAACCTCAAGGTCCCGGGGAAACGCAAGAGCGTACTTGTTATCGTAGGCGTGCTCGTAGATCTCCAGGTGGTAGGAGCCGCTGCCGCCGGACAGGGGAAAGGTCTGGTAATCGCCGGGCTTCAGAAAATAAGAGTAGAGCGTGCCGTCGGGCGCGGTCATCTGAAGCCGGGATTTATCTGCCGGGCCGGTGTAGCGGACCATCACGTAGCCCTCGGAGGTATTGGAAGCATCGATGGAGACGAAATCATTTCCATAGACGTCGGTTCCATCAGCGGATGGCAGCAGAAATTCCGTTACAGTGGTTCGGGGCGGAAGCGACGGATCCTGCGCGGATGAACCGTCGGAATCCGGGCTGCCGCAGCCGGACAGAAGAAGCAGTATACAGATGAAAAAGAGCTTCATAAGGGAAAATCCTTTCCTATTTCATGGTAATGCGAAGGTGCAGCGTATTGCCGGCTCGATCGGGGACGCAGACGTCCAGAAAATGCTCCGGGCAGGAGAATACAGCCGTCTGTCCGGCCTCGTCCACCTGAAGGGGTACAGCCTGACGGCCATCCTGATCAAGGGCCGTGATACTGCTGTAATCCACGCCGGATCCGGAATCCTCCAGAGTCAGCCAGACCTTCCCGTCCTTCTGGGAATGAGAAGAGCAGGCGGGCGCTTCGGTGTCGACGCCGGAGACAGGAACCGTCACAGTCTGATACTGGTTATTGATAAGCGTCACAGTCACGGACAGCGTGCCATTGGCGCGGGGCTCGACGCTGTAGGTATTCTCCCCGGCGGCAGCTACCAGAAGCCGGGCGCCGTCCACTTCTGCATAGACGCTGCTGACGGGCAGAAGCGTATCCACGTCGATCCGGTAGGTGGGCAGCCAGGGGGTGTCCGTGGGCTGAAGCTGCAGGCTGACCCCGGGATAGAGAAACAGAAGGGGCAGCAGACAGAACAGCAGGAGAATCACCACCAGAAGAATCTTCTGGAAGGAAAAACGCTCCCTGCGGTAACGGGTATAGGAAATCAAGGTCTTCAGCGGAATGGTATTGGGCTCCGCCTGACAGGCGTCGAAGATATTTTCCAGCATACGGTCTGCCAGAGCTTCGGAAAGCGCCGGAGCCGTCTTTTTCTTGAAAAGCATCATGGGAAATGCCTCCTTTACAGGTTCAGAATCGCGCGCAGGCGCTTCTCCCCACGGCGCAGATAGCGGGAGACAGCGGTAGGGCGCAGATACAGAAGCCGGGCAATGCGTCGGATGGGCATATGGTCAAAATAGCGCATGGACAGCGCCTGGGCCTCCGTAAAGGGGAGAATCCGAAGCTGTCGGAGCGTATATTCGTGATCGCCGATGGAGAAGGTAAGGTCTTCCGAAGAACAGGTAGGGCCGATCCGCAGAAGACGGCGCTCCAGGCAGGCGTGATAGTTCAGATAAGAGAGCCAGGGAAGAAAAAGCCCGGAATCCTGCAGGGAATCCAGATTCCGGAGCACCTGAATATAGGTCTCCTGCAGGGCGTCGCGGGCCAGGTATTCATCCTGGAGATAGTCGTAGGAAAAGCGGTACTGCTGCTGAAAAGTGGCTGCGTAAAGCTCCGCGAAGGCATTGCTGTCGCCCAGGACAGCCAGGTCAGCGAGTCCGGCGATATATTGCTGATCCAGATTATTCATAGTCCTGCTGCTCCTCCTTGTAGATACGCTGGTTGGATAGAGCGATCAGTTCGGTGATAGTGGGAGCGGCCTCCCCGTCCTCAAAGGCGATGCCATACTGATAGACAATGGGATAAGCGCCCTCCCTGGCGTTGTGGGCATCCGTCTTCTGCTGTACCCGGTCAAGAAAAAGCTGAAGCTTCTCCCGGGAACAGTCTTCGAAAAGCGCCAGAAATTTATTGCCGCCGTTACGCCCCACGAAGCAGAGATCCAGGGAGGTCAGGCGGAGAATGTTGGAAAAATCCCGAATCAGGATATTCCCCTGCATATGGCCGTATCGGCGGTTGATATCCCGAAGATTCGTCAGGTCGAACATGATGCAGCCCATGTGGTCGGGCAGAGGCTTATCCAGATAACGGTCAATCAGCGCGTCGCAGCTGAAGCGGTTGGCAATGCCGGCCACCGGATCGGAATGGACCACATGGTTGAGCTCCCGGTAATCCTTTTTATAGGAAGATAACAGGATAAAATCCGTCAGAAGAAAGGCGAAGGATAAAAGAAGCACCAGCCAGAGCACGCCGCAGAGAAAGCGTACGCGGGTGTCCGAGCCGGCCATATGGTAAAGCTCCGGATCCAGAAGCACCAGATCGATGCTGGCCAGAGTGAGAATCAGAAATATGATAAGCTGAACTGTTTTGGCTATATCCAGTTTTTTCATGGGAAACCACCTCCTGAAGCAGTTGTATCCATTATAGCATATTTTGCCGAAAATCATAGGGGGAAAACGAAACCGCTGAAAAACTAACCTTTCGGATAGTGGACAGTGGATTTCCGCGATGATAATATAAGACTATATGGAAAACGAAAAGTGTTTATGAAAAAACAAGAAGAGGGTGAAGAGACTCATGCTGAAGGTTCGGATGCTCGGGCAGGAAGAAATTACCTATGGGGACCATCCCATTTTATCAGGAAAAAATAAAATTACAAAATCCATGGAACTGCTTCTTTTGCTGCTTCACAGAAAAGAAACGGGAATAGCAAGGAGCAGATTGGCTGACGCCCTTTACGGGGTGGAGGAGGTGGCAGACGCGGGTAACAGCCTTCGCGTGACCTTACACAGACTCAGGAAGCTCCTTTTGGACGCAGGAATGCTGGAGGAGGACTTTATTACGATCCGGGAGGGTGTATACCGCTGGAGCAGCAGGGAAGAAATGGATGTGGACGTCTGGAAGTTCCGGGAGCTGATAGAAGGAGCGGAAAAGGAGACAGACGAAGTCAGAAAGGCGGAGCTGCTGAAGGCAGCCTGTCAGATGTACCGCGGCGAGTTCCTGCCCAAGCTTTCCGGTCAGGAATGGGCGCTGCTGGCGGCAGCTTCCTATAAGAAAATGTACTGCGACGCCCTGACATGGATCATCGAGTGGCTGAAAAAGCGCAGGGAGTACGACGAAATTCTCTGCCTGGTGGAGACAGCCTGCCGCCTGTATCCCTTCGAGGAGTGGCAGACCGTGAAAATCGACTGCTATATCGCCCAAAATCGTTATAACGAGGCCATGGCGGAGTATGAAAATACAGCCCGGATGCTGGCGGAGGAGCTGGGCGTGGCTCCCTCTGAGCGAATGATGGAACAGTTCCGGGATATGAGCAGCCATATCAGCAACAGACCCGGCACGGTGGAAGACATCAAGCATGGTCTGCAGGAGGATAAAAAGGACTGGGGCGCGTTTTACTGTACGCCGCCCAGCTTCCGGGATGTGTACCGCATGGTACGCCGGAATATGGAGCGCAGCGGCCGGTCCGTTTATCTTCTGGTCTGCTCCCTGACAGACAGCCAGGGCCGGGCCATGGAACAGGGGGAGAAGCTGGAGCAGCTGGCCGGAAAGCTGGGCGATGCAATACATAGCTCTCTTCGGAGAGGGGACGCGTTCACCCGTTACAGCGCCAGCCAGTATCTGGTGATGCTGGGCGGCATCAGCTGGGAGAACTGTCAGATCGTAATCAGCCGGATTACGGATTCATTTACAAAGGAACACAAGAGCTGGGAGAAACGGCTGCATTGCTGCGTGACTTCCCTGTATGACGAAGAAGGATGACATCTATGAGCGGAAAAAATATAGCATCTATGAACCTGTCCTCTCCGAACCTGGTCAACGTCTGTATCGATACGCTGGAGAACGGCGAGATACGAGGCAGAATGTATCATTATTATGGAGAGCAGCCGGTCCGGTTCGAAAGCATTCTGCAGCTTCTGAAGCAGATGGAGGCCCTGTTTGACGGAATAGCATTTCCCCAGGCCTCGACCAGGAGCCGGAGCTTTCGGAAGCAGTCGGCGGCGGAGGTCCCTTACAATATAGAAAAGCGGCCTGAGCGCCGGACGGACGAAGAACAGCTGACCGGGCAGAGAGGCCGGCTGGCCACGCTGCTGATACAGGTGGGATATCGGCAGAATTCCACCTGGGAGGGCGAAGCGTTATGGCTTGAGCAAAATGAAAAGAAAGAGTTCCGGAATGAGCTGGAGCTTCTGCAGCTTCTGGAGCTGGCATTACAGAAATGCAAAATTCAGGTAAATGAAGTAAAAAAATAAGGAAAAATCTGTTTTGTAATGCATTTTGTAACAGAATATCTCTTATAATAGGAAATAATAACAGGGAACTGCAAAGGGATACAGAGATAGGATGGACTGATTATGAAAAATACCAATACCTTCGTAGTAAAGATAGTAAGTCAGCAGAACTCTACCTGGCAGGGAAGCGTCACCTGGACAGAAGAGAAGAAGGTGCAGAATTTCCGAAGCGCGCTGGAACTGCTGAAACTGATAAGCGGAGCACTTGATGAAGGAGACATCGAGGCGGAAGGAGGAAACCATGAAAAGTAAAATGCTGAAGAGAGCCATTGCCATCATGCTTTGCATGGTAATCGTGATGGGCGGAGCGGAACATATGCGCGCCGGAAGCTCGGAAGGGACAGAAGAGACAACCACGAAGACGGCAGAGGAAGAAATCGTCCTGTCTGACGACGGAGATGAGAATCCCGCAGCGGACGCAGAGGAAGGACAGCCGAAAGAAGCAGGCGAAGAGCAGCCCAAAGAGACGCCTTCTGAAGAAGGACAGTCCGAGTCCAAAGCGGAAGAAGGACAGTCCGAGTCCAAGGCGGAAGAAGGACAGTCCGGGCCCAAGGTGGAAGAAGGACAGCCCGGAGCACAGAATCCCGACGCAGGAGAAACGAAGACAGGCGAAGGTGAAGAGAACATTCCGGAGGAAGAACTGAAAGAAAAGCCCATCATGGAGCTGACCTACGAGGACAGCCAGGTATCCATCCGGGTTACCGCAGATGAGGAAGGCAATATTCCCCAGGGCGCATCCCTTTCCGTTACCCCGATTGAGAAAAAAGAAATCCATGACGATATGGACGCCGACGCGAAAGCAGAGGCGGAGGAGCTGAACGCCCAGTACGACGCCACCGCAGAGAAGCTGCAGGAGAAGGCTGAGGGCGAAGAATACGACATTCTCGGATTCCTTGCCTACGACATCACCTTCGTAGATGAGAACGACGACAAGCTGGAGCCGAACGGATCCGTATCTGTATCCATGGACTACAAGGAAGCAGCCATCCCTGAGGAAGTAAAAACAGCCCGGGAAGCCGGCGCCGAGGTCGCAGACGTTACTTTGATGCATCTGGAGGAGAACTCCGACGGAGCGGTCAAAGACGTGGTAGACATGGTTGCCGATGAGAGCCAGGAAGCGAATGTGCAGACCACCGCGAATACCGAGGTAGAGAAGGCAGAGTTCGCGACAGAGAGCTTTTCGGTGTTTACGCTGACTTGGAAAGGCTGGATGAGTGATTATTCATTATCTGTCCACGTTGTGGATACCGCAGGAAATGAAATCGGTAATGGCGTAGGCAATGTTACTGTAAGCGACAAAGATGCTGTCTCGGTAAACGACGTTGCAAAACAGCTGGTTGTAAATGGAACCTTTCAGGAAGCAAGGCTGAATAGTGCAACTAGCGGAACAAGGATTCAGAGATTACGAGTAAGCAGAGGAGCATGGCAGTATAGTAAAAAAAGTTCAGGAAATTCCTGGAGTTCGATTGATAGTTCAACAGTATATTTTGTATACCAACCAACAGAACTTAGAGATTTGAATGGTAATACAGTGTCGGCAACACAGCATGCGGAAATGATTAATGCCGTATCACAGGGAGACCTGCCGATTACCTGGAGCCGTTCAGCTACATATGTTTACAATTTAGGCAGAAGTGGTGTTTCACTTGGATTGGATTGGACATGGAAAGATGTAACAGATCATTTGGACGATCTGAAGATAACAAACGAAAATCAGGTATGGGATGGATCCCGCTTGGGAACGCATTATCTGGGAAGTTATCTTCCGAATAATACAATTACTGCATATGGCGGTAAGCTGTATGATTCCGCTACATGGAAAATAGATGGCAATAAGAGTACGGATGAGGCGCTGACTCGTTTTAGAGGAAGCTTTGATCTGAAGAATTTGCAAAAAGAAAGCGACTATGATTATGCTGATTATGATTATACAATTAAATCAGTGTTGGATGATAGTCGGATTTATATTAATGACAATATGTTTGTATTTGTATATCCGGAAGGAGCAGACATTACAAACGAAAATTACAAAGATTATTTAGCATTTTGGACGGGAACTTCCAATCGCTTAGGTAATATTCAGTATTATCAGGGAAAAGCAGGAACCCTTGCATATAATAATATTGTATTAGGTGGCCAATGGGGAGAAGCTGGCGCTGACGATTCAAATAATCCGTTTTGCAAAATCACAAATGGCTGGTATGCAAAACCTGTAGAAGATGGTGCGGGTGGAATTATCCAGAGAGAACTTGCGAAAAATCCGAGTAACACAGAGTTTTGTATTGATGTTATTACGCACGATAACGCTACAGGCGGAGGAATGTACCGACTTGAGATAAAAGCACAGAAGAAGGATAAAACACCGGTAAGCTTCTATAAAGTAGATGCAGATGATAAGAGTAAGGGCATCCAGGGTGCTAAGTTTACAATGACATCTGCGAATGGCGCTACATACTTCTTTACAAGTGGTGCCGATGGAAAGACCAACGAAAACAAATTAGTACCGGGAACCTATACTCTGAAAGAAAATGTAGCAGGAAGCGGATATCTTGGCTCCAGTAATGAATGGACGGTTACTGTTGATGCAAATGGATTCAGCATAGCCCGGAAGGGTACTGATGACGGAAATGCAACGGCAGGTACATTCACATCAGGCAGCAACGCTGGAAAATGGTACATCACCAATAAGAAGGATGGAACCACACCGACACCGCCCACAACGGATCAGGATCTGGGCGCGCCGGAACATAAAAAGACGATTTTGAAGACAGGAGAAGAGGATTACAGACTGTCTCTCGATGTGAAAGGAGAGGTAGGTGCGGCTACGCCGATTGATGTACTGCTGATTGTAGATCGATCAAGCAGTATGGCGGACACAGGAAGCAATGGCAAGACTCGAATGCAGATTGTTAATAATGCCATTTCAAAATTAGTATCCAAGTTGAAAGGGCCGGATGTAAAAACAACTATTAATATTTCGATAGTTGGTTTTTCAGGGACAAGTACGGATTATTGGCCTTACACGGATGCGCCTTACAATGATGCAGAAGAAAACCCAACGTTATCATGGACAAATATAAAGAATGTTGGGACATCCAATGTCACTGTCGATGCAAGGGGAGGTACAAACTGGCAGGCAGGTATTCGAAGAGGCGAAGAGCTTTTAGCGGATAGAAGCGGGGCGAAAACATATGTTATTTTCCTGACGGATGGTAAGCCTACATTTCGTTATAATGAAGGAGAATATGATCAGATAAAAACGGGCTATACAATTGGAAATGGCGGGGATGACGGCGGGAATAAAAATTATAACGCAGCTGTAAACGAATGGAATAAGACTGGTTCAAAAATGAGCGGCGCTGTAAAATACGTTATTGATGCTGGCGGTGGTAACAAGTGTGATAATTTGGCGAAAGATGTAGGCGCTGTAGGTGGTAAAGCACTCAAAGGTACAAGTGCAACAGACTTGGAAACAGCTTTTGATACAATCGCAAAAGATATTACACGTCCGGAATACACAAAAGTATCCATCACAGATACATTAAGCGAGTACGCGGATTTTGCAGATGACGTAGATTTAGTAGTTTACAGTCAGGAAGATGGAGAAACTACAAAGAAAACTCTGGTAGAGGATACGGATTACACAGTATCTCTTGATAGAGCGACGAAAACGGTTACTGTAAATCTTTTGAAAGGCGAAGCTTTGAAAGAAAAGGTTACATACACCGTTGAGTTTAACATCAAACCGACCATGAAAGCCTACGCAGAGAATGCAACTCTGAATGGTTATGGAGAAACAGTAGGACAGCCGAACACCGATACGGATCCCGAACATCCGACAAGTTCTAATCTGCCCGGTTTCCATTCCAATGCTACCGCAAAAGTAACTTACACGGTAAATGGTAAGGAGGATCATGCAAAATATGCTCATCCGGTACTTCAGGTAGAACAGGATACCACAGAACATTCCGTAAAGAAAGAGTGGGTCGGCGGAACCGAAGAATCTGTCAAAGTAAAGCTGGTAGCGAAGTATGAAGATGCAGAGAAAAATCAGGAGGAAGTTCCGAACGATTTCCAGTCACTGACTGCAGACATGCGGAAAGAACAGACACTGACAGAGAACACGGCAGATACATCAAAGAACTGGGCTTATACGTGGGAAAACCTTCCGAAGTATTACTATTATACAGATAAAGACGGAAATCTGGCGCAAACAAAGATTGTTTATTCCGTAGAAGAGGTGAATCCGTCCAATAAGTATAATGTAACCAATGTGACAAGCGAGGATGGAAAACTCACCACCATCACCAACACTGCGAAAGCAAAGTGGGAGATTGTAAAAGTAAGTTCCAACAGCGAAGATGTGAAGTTGGAGGGCGCAGAGTTTACCCTGACCCGCACGACAAAGGATGAAAGCGGAAAGGACATCATTTACAAGGGTGTTTCTGCAAAAGAGACTGGAGTAGTAAGCTGGAAAGACGCGGAAAATAACGCTGTATCCATGATTCCGGAAGGCACCTATACACTCAAGGAAACCACAGCTCCCGGCAACTACGCACTGAGCGAGGATACCTGGACAATTACTGTAGGCAAGGACGGAAGTCTGACAGTCACAAACGCATCTGGTAATCCTGTGGATTGTGCTACAACAGAGGAAACAGGTGCTAATGGCAACAAAACCGGTGTAGTAATTTACAGCTATTACTTCAAGAACACACCGATGTACGAGCTTCCGAGTACCGGAGGAATCGGAACCTATTGGTATACAATCGGCGGCATGCTGATGATGGCAGCAGCGCTGGTTCTGTATAGAAAGAAAAAGTATACAAAATAAAACGGGGGGAACCCAAAGAAAGGAAGAAATGCTATGAAGAAGTACAAAAAGTTTTGGGCCGTGTTATTAACACTGGCAATGGTGCTCGGAATGAGCATGACAACCATGGCGGCAGCGCCCACAAGTAAAATCGAAGTAAAGGGACTGTCTGCACAGGAAGAAGAAACCGTAAATCTGTATGCGGCAATTACCTTAAATGAAGCAGAGAATGCCTGGGTTGTAGCAGAGTGGGCACAGGATTATGTAACACCGGATACAGCAAATAATAGGTATACAGTAACTGACTGGGCGGGACTTTCCAGAGCCGCTGCAGGAACTCCGATTCAGCAGAAACATGTAGTTGGAGAGACGGCGGTTACATTTAACAATGTTCCTGTGGGCGCATATGTTATTACCGCATCAGGCAACAAGATTAACTATGCACCGATGGTAGCGGAGACTTATGATAATACAGCAGCAACGCTGCAGGCTAAAAACGCAGAAGTAACTGCAAAATCGTCCGGATACGAACTGACAAAAGAGCAGAAGGTTAGCGAAACAAGCAATAAATTTGTAAAACGCGGCGAGACGCTTACCTTTGAGATTACAACAACATTCCCGGCTTTTGATGAAGCTGATTCAGCAGATAACGTATTTACTATTGTAGATACGCCGACCGGTCTGGATATTACAGATATTATAAGCCTTAAAGTAGGCAATGATACACTGAAAAAAGATACGCATTACACCATGACAAAAGATACGGCTACAGGCGCAGTTACCATTGATTTAACTAAGTATATTGGTAAAGAAAATGCACATGCAGGCCAGACAGTAGTAGTTACCTATACAGCAACCGTTACAGCAGCAGAAGGAACAGCAGATGGAGGCATTTATAAGAATACAGCAAATGCATATCGTAACGGAACAGTGACAGGTGGAGATAACGAAGAAGGTTGGACTGGCGATATCACACTGAAAAAGACAGATGACGCTGAGAATGAAAAAAATAGAAAAACGCTGAATGGAGCAGAGTTTGAGGTATACAAGAACTTTGAAGAAAAAGATGGCAAAGTTACAGCAAATGAGGCTGATAAGTTATACTTTGTAAAAGAGGCAGATGGTGTATATAAGTTAGCGTTATCAAAGGATGAAGCCGGTGCAACGTCAACAGTAGTTGCAACAAGCGGTACAGTTCAGGTGAAAGGTCTCGACGAGGGAACCTACTGGTTCAAAGAGACAAAGGCTCCGTCTGGATATTCTATTAATGCAGCAGGAAAACAGGTTACGATTACGCTTCCTACAGCAGGTGATGATGGTAAATTACAGAATGTATCTGTAAGCGATACACTTACTGATACCAAGCTTTCTGCTCTGCCCTCCACCGGTGGCATCGGTACTACAATCTTCACCATCGGCGGCTGCGCTATCATGATTGCAGCAGCATTCCTGTTCTTTGCAAGCCGCAAGAAGAATGACAATAAGTAAGTAACACCAGTTACATAAGTAACACGCGTTACAACGGCAACACAGACGAGACATCATAGCATTTAAGGAGTCAGAGGGCGTTAGTCCTCTGGCTCCCATATAAAAACATTTACAGCAACAAGGAGAGTCCGGATGAAGAATAAAGGAAAAGTAATTGGAATAATCATATTATTTTTAGCCGGTTTGTCCTTATTGCTGTACCCGCTGGTGGCAAACCAGTGGAACAGCTACCGACAGAGCCGGCTTATCAGCACCTACGAAGGTCAGGTGTCCGACCTGGAAAATGGAGATGGCATTGATTACGAAGCAGAATGGGAGCGGGCGAGAGCCTACAATGCCTCCCTGCTTCCCAGCATCCTTCCCGATTCCTTCGCCATCGCCCAGGCGTCCGACGAACCGGATTCGGAGTACATGGCCAGCCTGAACCTGACCGGGGACGGCATGATGGGAACCATCGAGATTCCGAAGATTCAGGTGAAGCTTCCGATTTACCATACCACGGAGGCCACAGTGCTGGAGAAGGCCGCAGGCCATCTGGAGGGCAGCTCCCTCCCCATCGGAGGCGAGAACAGCCACGCAGTCATTTCCGCACACCGGGGACTGCCAAGCGCGTCATTGTTTACAGACCTGGATAAGCTGGAGCTGGGTGATCATTTTCTGATTCATGTGCTGGATGAGACACTGGCTTATGAGGTGGATGACATTCAGGTGGTAGAGCCGGAGGATACGGAAAGCCTGGCGGTGAAGCCCGGCGAGGATCTGGTGACATTGCTTACCTGTACCCCCTACGGCGTGAATTCCCACCGGCTTCTGGTACAGGGACACCGGGTCCCCTACGATCCGGAGACGACCATAGCGAAGGAAGAGACGAAGGGCCAGGTCAGCATGCATACCAATTATCTGCTCTGGGTCATCGTGGGACTGGCTGTGACAGCCGTCTTTATCGCAGCCCTGTTCCTGTGGGATAGAAAGCAGAAGAAAAAAATGGAAGATACCGCGACACCGAAGGAGTAACCATGAAGCGAAAAATCACGAATCTTCTGGTGGGGCTGCTGTTTCTGGTTGGTCTGGGAGTTCTGACATATCCCACCATATCCAATCAGTGGAACACCTATCGGCAGAGTAAGCTTATCAGTACCTACGAGGCGGCCATGGAGCCCATGACGCCGGAGGATTTCTCAGAGGAATGGGAGAAGGCCAGAGCCTTCAACGCGTCCTTTACCGACAATAACCTCTACGGCGACGTATTTGGCGCCGAGGATACGGATCTGGAGGATACGGAATACTGGAAGGTGCTGAATATCGCAGGCGACGGCGTGATGGGGTATCTCTCCATCCCGAAGATCAACATCAAGCTGGCCATTTACCACGGAACCGGTGAAGACGTGCTGCAGACCGGCGTCGGCCATCTGAACGGCACGAAACTTCCCATTGGCGGAGAAGGAAATCATTCCGTACTGGCAGCCCACCGTGGACTGCCCAGCGCGCGGCTTTTTACAGACATCGATCAGCTGCAGCCGGGAGATAAATTTTACATTCATATGCTGGACGAGGTGCTGGCCTATGAAGTGGATCAGATTCTTCCCATGGTAGAGAAAGACGATATGGAGACGCTGACAGAAGCCATGAAGGTGGATCCGGACGCGGATCAGGTGACATTATTTACCTGTACGCCCTATGGAGTCAATTCCCACCGCCTTCTGGTGAGGGGGACGAGAGTACCTTATACCGGAGAGGAAGAAGTGCAGAATACAGTGGCAGAGACCATGGTTCAGGCAGTGCAGAATTATTACATGCTCTATCTGATCATGGGACTGTCTGTGACCATACTGGTGATATTAATCATGAAATTCCTGTTTGGAAGACACAAAAAGCAAGGAGGAAAACGCGATGATGAATAAGAGGGTGAAGATGGGAGGAGCGTGCATTCTGGCGCTGGCACTGACGCTGGCAGGCCTGAAGCTTCCGAGCGCGTACGCGGCATTGCCGGTGGATCTGTCACAGAAAGGCAGTATCGAGTTCAAGCTGGCGAAGAATGTGTACCCGGATCCTGCGAATCCGGATGAGGAACAAGCGGACTATAATGAGGAACTGTATAAGCTGCCCCTGACCGTGAAGCTATATAAAGTGGCGGATATCACCGAGACCGGCGCGTATAAGGCGGAGGACGCTTACACCACTCTGGACGTGGATCAGGTAAACAGCGATACAAAAACAGAGGAATGGACCAAAATGGCGGCCACGGCGGCGGAGCTGGCAGCAGGGACGACGGAGAATTACCGGGCAGTCAAAGCAAAAGACAGTGACAGCGTAAAGATGGAGTTGCCGATGGAGCTGGGACTTTACCTGGTGCTGGTGGACGATGTGGTAACAGACAGCTATATCTATAGCTTTAATCCGTATCTGATTTCCGTGCCGAATAACTATGTCTACAGCACAGGCAGCGACGCCTGGGTTTATAATCTGACCGGCGACAATGCAGTCGGCCTGAAGCCGGAGCGGCAGGGGCGTCTGGGCGATCTGGAGATTGTCAAGGATCTGATCGGCTACAATGCATCCCTTGGCGGCGCGTATTTCGTATATGAGGTGTCCGTACCGAATCCGGACGGAACCACAACAAGCAATGTATACAAGCTTTCCTTTACGGATACCGGAAGCCGCTCCCTGACCATCACGGATCTTCCGGCAGGGGCGGAGGTGACAGTGACCGAGGTCTATACCGGCGCCAGCTATTCGCTGACCACAGGCACAGACGCCACTCAGAAGACGACCATCACCGCCAATCCCAACAGTGACTGGAAGGTAACGGGCGGCGATAAACCGGCAGAGCTTGAGCCCTATGAACCGACTTCCGTAAGCTTTACGAACACCTACGACAAGCGCCAGAACGGCGGCAGCGGCGTAGTCAATACCTTCTATAAAAACGGAAAAATCGTAGACTGTCGAAATGACATCGATAAGGTGGAGGTGAACTAAGGATGAAAAGACTGAGTAAAAAAGCCCTTTGCCTTGCAGCGGCTGGTCTGGTGCTGGCGGGCGGCGCGTCCGTGGGAAGCGCTTACGCGTATTTCACAACCTATACAGAGGTCTCCGGCGGAGCGGTCTTTAAGCTGGGACAGACGAAGACGGAGATTGACGAGCGGGTGGAAAATGGCACGAAAATCGTATCGATTCAGAATATCGGCGATTACGCCTGCTACGTCCGGGCAACCGCATTTGCGGGAAGCGGCTATACCCTGACCTTCGCGGACGGCGGCTCCGGGAAATGGAGCAATGGCGGCGACGGCTACTGGTACTACAGCGACCTGGTTCAGCCGGATGAGACTACGGGAGCCTTGAATATTAAGATTCCGCAGGAACTCCTGGGAGATGTGACAGAGGACACCGAGCTGAACGTCATCGTAGTTCAGGAGTGCGCTCCGGAAAGCTACGATGAGAACGGGGTACTGCTCCCCAACGGACCGGCACGGTTTCAGAAGACAGCAGGAAATTAAAGGAGGACGGGCAAGATGAAGAAGAAAAAGAACAGATTTCCAAAAAAGACCGCCCTGCTCCTGGGCGCTGCGGCGCTCCTGCTTCTGGGAAGCACTGTGGGAAGCACGCGGGCAGCGCTGACCTACTACAGCGAGAATTACGTGGCGGGCGTGGAGATGTCCAGTATCGGCATCACCCTTCTGGAAAATGATAAGACCGTCGGCGCCAGGAATTACGATAAGAACGGCGAGTGGATGGTGACCGGGGGAGAGCTGCTTGGGGAGCTTCTGAAGGACGGCGAGCTCCTGGTACCGGGAAAGCATTATGATGAGCAGCTGGAGGTACGCAACAGCGGCAACATCGACAGCTATGTGCGTGTGATTGTCACAAAGAGCTGGACAGATAAAGAGGGCAATGAGGTACCGGTGACCACGTTGGATCCGAAGCTGATAGACCTGCATGTGCTGGAAAATAATGGCTGGACAGAGGATACTTCAGCCAGAACGGCGGAGCGCAGCATCTGGTACCTGAACGGAGCGCTGAAGGCCGGTGAGTCCGTGGATTTCGCGGATTATCTGAGCATCGACCCGGCGATTCGGGATATGATGACCGAATCCGTCGAAGAGAGAGGCGCTGTGAAGACTTATACATATACCTATGATTATGACGGATATTCCTTCCGGGTAGGCATTTCCGCTGAGGCGGTGCAGACCCATAACGCAGCCGACGCGGTGAAGAGTGCCTGGGGCGTGGATATCTCCGATGTGATTACCAATGTGTCAGGAAATTAAGAGGGGGTACAAGAAGATGAAGAAAAAAGTATTGTGCCTTGCGATGGCACTGGTGATGCTGGCGGGCGGAAGCCTTACAGCCCATGCGGAAGAACTGAAGGGTCAGGACGGCTGGCGGGCCGAATTTAACGGGAAAAAGATTGTCAGCAATTTTGATTCCGGCACCCTGGCGGACGAAGCCGGCAATGTGCAGCCCGGCGACAGCATTACCCTGAAAGTGGAGATTAAGAATTCCGATACCGGTTCTGCAGACTGGTATATGACCAACGAGGCCATCCAGTCCCTGGAGGACGCGGCGGATGTGGCCCAGGGCGGCGCTTACTCCTACCGCCTGGCTTATACGGGTCCGAAGGGTCAGGAGATTGAGATTTACAACAGCGAAAATGTGGGCGGCGAGAGCACCACAGGAAAGCTGGAGGGACTCCATCAGGCCACGAACACCCTGAACGATTATTTTTACCTGGACAGACTGGAGCCCGGCAAATCCGGCACAGTGACTCTGAAGGTAACGGTCGAGGGCGAAACCCAGAATAACGATTACCAGAAGACCCTGGCGAAGCTTCAGATGACATTTGCGGTGGAAAAGGTCACTGCAAGCGTGGTAAAGCACACGCCGGGTAAGGTACATACCGAGACAAGGATGATTACGAACCGGGTACAGACCGGCGATACGGCCCACATCCTGCTGTTCTGTCTGCTGGGACTGGCCAGTGGACTGGTGCTCCTGTTTATCGGAGTAAAATCATCCAAAAGACGTAAGAACGGACAGAAAGGAGAGTGAGCCGAATGAAAGCATTCAAAAAACTGGCAGCAGCGGCAGCGGCAATCACCTTCTTACTGAGTCTGTCGATTCTGACTGCGGACGCGGCGGAGGCTCCGAAGGGATATTCCTATCAGGTGACGCTCCATGCGGGCAATCAGGGAACCATCGGCGGTCAGGACAGCGTAACCATTTCTGATTTGCAGTATGGGGCGCAGGTATCCTTTGACCTGAGCACGATTCAGGTGACGGATGATCGCTATTATGTGAAGGGCGTGCGTCTGAGCGGCCGCGACAACAATACGGTCAATGCCACAGCGTTCCGTGTGGAAGGCGACGCAGATTATGTGGTGGCATACGGTATCAAGGGCAATCTGGTGGCCTATACCGTGAAGTATCAGGACGCTTCCGGCAGACAGTTGGCTGCGGACAGCACGTTCTATGGAAATGTGGGCGACAAGCCCATCGTGGCTTACAGGTATATTGAGAATTATGTACCGCAGGCGCTGGCTCTGACCAAGACTCTGAGCGCCAATGAGGCGGAGAACATATTTACCTTCGTGTATACACGGGGCGAGGCCGGAATCATTACGATTCCGGGCTCTGACACCACCAATGTGGTGACGGTGGTTGTGCCGGGCGTGACTACGGTCAATGGCGGAGGCGCGAACGCAGGCGGTAACGGCGCAGGCGGCGGAGCAGCGGCAGGCGCGGACGCGAACGGCGGCGCTGCGGTCGAAGGCGACAACGACGATAACGACGATAACGTGGAGGTAACCACCCCCGACAACCTGGTAGACCTGGATGAAAATCAGGCGCCGGCAGCGAATATTGACCTGGACGGCAATGGCGCGAAGGCATTCCCGTTTGCGGCGGCAGTGGTCATCGGCGTGGGCGCTCTGGCGGCGTTACTGGTACTTGCAGTATGGATTCGGAAGCGGATGAAATCTGAGGAATAAAAAGCAGGAAAGAATGAGAAGAAGACGAGGATAGGATTCGGAGACGGGCCCTATCCCCGTTTCTGTTACGAAGTATCCGTAAGGAGCTGCCACCGGCAGATCCTGCCGGTATAAAGTATGCATTCGGAAAGGAAGCAAAAGCCGTGAGTAAGAATAAGAAAAAAGGCAGAAATCCGCTGGCGGTCATCTGCAGTACGCTGGGAACCCTGGCTTTGGTGGCGCTGATCGCGGCCTGCGTGCCCCTGACCATACCCCGGATGCTGGGTTATGAGCTCTATACGGTAGTCAGCGGCAGCATGGAACCGGCGATCCCTACAGGCAGTCTGGTGTATGTGGAAAATATGGATCCCACAGAGGTGCAGGAGGGGGACGTCATCGCGTTTTACAGCGTACAGGGCGGAAGTGCTGTGATTACCCACCGGGTGGTGACCAACAGCACGGTTATGGGCGAGTTTATCACCAAGGGCGACGCCAACGAGGAAAATGATATGAGTCCGATTCCCTATTATTATTTCATTGGACGGGTCGTAAAATCGATCCCGAGGGTGGGCTCCATGGCGCAGACCTTTACCAGCAGCACCGGGAAGCTTGCGGCAGCCAGTCTGATGGGGCTGGGTGTAATTCTGCATCTGTTGGCTGCAGTCCTGAACAGAAAGAGAGAGAAAGAGGCGTGAAGAAGAGAATTTTAAGAAGATATGACGGTAAAAAGCGCAGCTGGTTCCGGCAGTTCAAAGAGTTTCTGGCGTTGCTTTTGCTGATTGTACTCCTCTTTCAGCTGGTGGTGGGGGTCTTTTTCGTGAAGGGCGACTCCATGTATCCCACCCTGGACGATGGCGAGCTGGCTCTCTATCTCCGCATCGTCCCGGAATACCATCGCGGCGACATCGTCTCTGTGCGTCTGCCTTCCGGTGAACAATACGTAAAACGTATCGTCGGTCTGCCCGGCGACGAAGTAGACTTTAAGGATGGCCGGCTCCTCATAAACGGCGAGCCCCAGGACGAGCCCTACGCCGACGGCGAAAGCGCCCCCGAGGGTAATAACCTGACCTATCCCTGCACCCTGACCGCCGACCGGTACTTCGTCCTCGGCGACAACCGCATCCAGTCCATGGACTCCCGCATCTTCGGCCCGGTGCTGAAGAGCGAGCTGAAGGGGAAGATGGTGGTGCATCTGAGGATTATCCGAAGGGACTAAAAAACATAAAAATATATCAACGAACAGAAAACGGCGTGGCGTCTGGGCGGGAAAATTTCCCGCCCAGACGCCATGTCGTTTTCGTCCGTCTATCGTCCTTATTCTTACACTTTCCCCATTTTTGTAAAGTCCACACCCCCATCCCATCTGCTACAATCCCCTTTGTTGAATTACAAGACACTAAAAACAGAAAGCAAAAGGAACGAAAGACGCCATGATTGGAGTTATCAAAGGCACCGGCTCCTGTGGGCCGGGGAAGGTCGTGACCAACGATGATATCGCCGGGCTGGTGGAGACCAGCGACGGGTGGATTCGGGAACGGACCGGAATTGAGGAACGGCATATCGCAACAGAGGAGACCTGCGTGGACCTGGCAGCAGAGGCGGCCCGGCGGGCGCTTCAGAACGCCGGAATGGATGCGGAGGAGCTGGATATGATTCTGGTATCTACCATCTCGCCGACCCGCGTCATGCCCTGTACGGCCTGCGAGGTGCAGGCAGCCATCGGGGCAAAAAAAGCCCAGTGCTTTGACCTGAGCGCAGCCTGCAGCGGCTTTGTGGTGGCATGGAATACTGTAAATGCTTACATGGCGGCGGGCTTTGTAAAAAAGGCCCTGATCATCGGAAGCGAGTGCCTGTCCAAGCTGACAGACTGGCAGGATCGGAGCACCTGCATCCTCTTTGGAGACGGGGCGGGAGCCGTGGCGGTGAGCGCGGAGGCGGGAACCCCTTTTCTTCCGGCGACTTACGCTGACGGCGCGTCAGGCGAAGCATTGACACTGCAAGGCAGGTATGGCAGCAGCCCGTTTCGTTCGGCGGGCGAAAGAAACAGCGAACCGGCAGGCAGCTATTTTATGGAAATGGATGGGCAGGCCGTGTTCAAATTCGCGGTCCGGAGGGTTCCGCAGGTTATCGAGGAAGTACTGGAAAAAAATGGTATTCACAAAGAAGCCATTTCCCGATATATACTGCACCAGGCCAACCGCCGCATCGTGGAGGCCGTGGCAAGACGCCTGGAGGAACCGGGTGAAAAGTTCCCCATGAACCTGCAGCATTACGGCAACACCTCATCCGCTTCCATCCCCATCCTGCTGGATGAGCTGAACCGGAGCGGACAGCTGAAAAAGGGACAGAAAATCGTGCTGGCAGGGTTCGGCGGCGGACTGATCTGGGGAGCGGCGGTGACGGAGTGGAACCGGGATTAAAAAACAAATTTTTAAAACAAAAGGAGAAAATGAAAATGTTTGAGCAGATTAAGAAAATTGTAGCAGAGAACCTGAATGTAGAGGAAGAGAGCGTAACGCTGGAAGCGTCCTTCAAAGAGGATTTAAAGGCCGATTCCCTGGACCTGTTTGAGATGGTTATGGCGCTGGAGGAAGAGTTCGATATGGAAATCCCGTCTGAGGATCTGGAACAGCTGGAGACAGTACAGGACGTCATCACTTATATTGAGAACCATAAATAAAAGTTCGTTTCGTGAAGCAGCCCGGAAAAACGGATGTGGCATGCGGCGGAAAACAAAGGAAAGGCAGAACATATGCAGACAAGAATTACAGATTTACTGGGAATCCGGTATCCGATTATCCAGGGCGGCATGGCCTGGGTGGCCGAGTATCATCTGGCGGCAGCCGTATCGGAAGCCGGCGGCCTTGGCATTATCGGCGCGGCCAACGCTCCGGCGGAATGGGTGCGGGAGCAGATTCGGGAGACAAAGAAGTGTACGGATAAGCCCTTTGGCGTCAATGTGATGCTGATGAGTCCCTACGCGGACCAGGTGGCGCAGGTCATTGCCGAGGAGGGCGTGGCTGTAGTCACCACCGGTGCGGGCAACCCGGAAAAATACATGGATCTGTGGAAATCCAAAGGCATCAGGGTAATTCCGGTGGTTGCCTCCGTGGCCCTGGCAAAGCGTATGGAGCGCTGCGGCGCAGACGCGGTAGTGGCCGAGGGCTGCGAGTCCGGCGGGCATGTGGGCGAGAGTACCACCATGGCGCTGGTGCCCCAGGTGGTGGACGCGGTAGAGATTCCGGTTATCGCCGCAGGCGGCATCGCCGACGGCAGAGGCGTGGCGGCGGCCCTGATGCTGGGTGCGGAGGGCGTGCAGATGGGCACCCGATTTGTGGCCACCACCGAGTGCCAGGTGCATCCGAATTATAAGGAGAAGGTGCTGAAAGCCCGGGATATCGACACCCGCGTTACAGGCCGGACCACCGGTCATCCGGTCCGGGCGCTTCGCAATGAAATGACAAAGAAGTATCTGGAAATGGAAGCGGCGGGAGCCACAGCAGAGGAATTGGAATATCTGACCCTGGGCGGCCTTCGAAAGGCTGTCGTGGAGGGCGATGTGAAAAACGGCAGTGTTATGTCAGGCCAGATAGCAGGACTGGTGAAGGATGAGCTTCCCTGTAAGGAAGTCGTGGAAAACGTTATGGCAGAGACGGAAAAGGTCTTAAAGGGAGCGGCAAAGTATGAGTAAAACCGTGTGGATGTTCCCGGGACAGGGAGCCCAGAAGGCGGGCATGGCAAAGGATTTTTACGAAAATAGTACCCTGGCGCGGCAGCTTTTTGACGAGGCGGACGCGGCATTGGATTTCGATCTTAAGGATACCTGCTTTGAGGAAAATGAGCAGATCCACCTGACAGAATACACCCAGCCCTGTCTGGTGACGGCCTGTCTGGCCATGGCGGCAGAGCTTCGAAAGCGTGGCTTCAGACCGGATATGACGGCGGGCTTAAGCCTTGGCGAGTACGCGGCCATCGCGGCGGCAGGCGGCATGAGTCCACCGGACGCCATCCGTCTGGTGCGGAAGCGGGGATTACTCATGCAGAATACGATCCCGGCAGGTGAGGGAGCCATGTGCGCGGTGCTGGGAATGGAGACGGCAGTGATCGAGACGGTGCTTTCCGGCGTCGATGGCGTGACCATTGCCAATTATAACTGTCCGGGTCAGCTTGTGATTACCGGAAGAACGGCGGCGATAGAGACGGCAGCAGAAAAGCTGAAGGCTGCAGGGGCCAGACGTGTGGTTCCCTTGAAGGTCAGCGGACCGTTCCATTCCCCACTCCTGGAAAGCGCGGGAGAGAAGCTGTCAGAGGAGCTTGCCAAAGTAGAATTCCATGAGTTAGACGTACCTTACTACGCCAATGTGACGGCGGCAAAGGTTACGGATAAAGCGGAAATCGCTCCGCTTCTGGCGAAGGGCGTATCCTCTCCGGTGCGCTGGCAGCAGAGCGTGGAGGCCATGATCGCGGACGGCGCGGATACCTTTGTGGAAATCGGGCCGGGTCGGACGCTTGCCGGATTTCTGAAGAAAATCAACCCGGGCGTGAAGGTTTATCATGTGGCAGCATGGGAAGATATGGAGAGTCTGGTACAGTAAAAAGAGGAAAAAGCAGATTTTAAAGAAGGCAGTTTTCGAAAAAGGAAAGCTGGGACAGGAAAGAGATAAAAGAATGAGTTTAGACGGAAAAATCACCCTGGTAACAGGCGCGTCCCGGGGCATTGGCCGGGCCATCGCCATAGAGCTCGCGGCAAAGGGGGCCTTTGTCATCGTCAATTACAACGGCTCCGAAGCGGCGGCAGCCGAAACGGTGCAGGCCATCGAGGCGGCAGGCGGCAAAGCGGCAGCCTGGCAATGCAATGTGGCTGATTACGCAGCCTGTGAACAGATGGTAAACGGCGTACTGGAACAATACAAGCGGATCGACATTCTGGTCAACAACGCGGGCATTACCCGGGATAATCTGTTGATGAAAATGTCCGAGGCGGAATTCGACGCAGTCCTGGACACGAACCTGAAGGGAACCTTTCATACCATGCGTTTTGTGTCCCGGCAGATGCTGAAGCAGCGGGCGGGTCGCATCATCAATCTGGCCTCGGTAGTCGGCATCGTCGGAAATGCAGGTCAGACCAACTACGCGGCTTCCAAAGCAGGCGTCATCGGCATGACAAAGACGGCGGCGAAGGAGCTGGCAGCCCGCGGCATTACGGTCAACGCCATTGCGCCGGGCTTTATCGAGACAGACATGACGGGCAAGCTCAGTGAGAAAATCAGAGAGCAGATGAGTGCCCAGATTCCGCTGGGACATTTTGGAAAACCGGAGCATGTGGCGAAAGCGGCGGCCTTCCTGGCTTCCGACGACGCGGCATATATCACCGGACAGGTACTGAACGTAGACGGCGGCATGGTAATGTAACACAGGCGAATTAGAGGAGCTTAGAAATAAATGAAAAGACGAGTGGTTGTAACGGGACTGGGCGCAGTGACCCCCATCGGCAATACCGTACCGGAATTCTGGCAGGGAATCCGGGAGGGCCGGGTAGGAATCGGTGAGATTACCCGTTTTGATACAGAAAGCTTTAAGGTAAAGCTGGCGGCGGAGGTCAGGGATTTCGATGCGGCGGAGCGTATGGATCCCAAGGCAGCAAAGCGCATGGAACGTTTTTCCCAGTATGCGGTGGCAGCGGCCAAAGAGGCCTTTGCAGACGCGGATCTGCATCTGGAAGAGGAGGATCCCTTCCGGGCAGGCGTCATCGTAGGCTCAGGCATCGGCTCCCTGGAGACAGTGGAGAGCGAGTACGCAAAAATCCTGAAGGGGAATGTAAAGCGGGTAGCGCCCCTGATGGTGCCGAAAATGATTTCCAATATGGCAGCAGGCAATATCTCCATCCAGCTGGGACTGCGCGGAAAATGCACAAATGTGGTGACAGCCTGCGCGTCCGGAACCCACTGCATCGGCGACGCGTTCCGGGCTATCCAGTACGATGACGCGGATATCATGCTGGCAGGCGGTGCGGAGAGCTGTATCTGTCCCACCGGCGTGGCAGGCTTCCAGGCGCTGACGGCTCTGACAGAAGAGACAGACCCGGCCCGGGCGTCCATTCCCTTTGACAAAGACCGGAGCGGTTTTGTACTGGGCGAGGGCGCAGGCGTGGTGGTACTGGAGGAGCTTCAGCATGCACTTGCGCGGGGCGCGCGGATCTACGCGGAGCTGGTGGGCTATGGGGCCACCGGAGACGCCTTCCACATCACATCTCCCAGTGAGGACGGAAGCGGCGCG
>NZ_JBOKYU010000030.1:0-30166 GCF_051972735.1 Laedolimicola sp.
CATCATATACAGAGCTGACAAAGAAGATGATGAACTAATTTTTGCAAATGATGAATTTCTTCATATGTCCGGATATAAAGATATAGATGAACTGTTCAGACTTACCGAGAAAAGTTTTCGCAACTTGATTCGTGAAGATGAACAGCAACAGATAGAATCAAGTATCTGGGAACAGATTGACAACGGCAATGAAAATGACTATATTCACTTTCATCTTCGAAAAGCTGACGGAACTTATTTTTCTGTTCTTGATCATGGAAGAATTGTAGAGAGCCCGCAATACGGGAAAGTATTTTACGTATTGTTCATGGATTGGGAAGATATGCATATTCGTTACAATGATAAATTTGCAGGATAAAATATTGCAAAAAACAGAGTGTATGATCTATTTTCATATAATGTTTCCATTTTTTGTAACATTCTTTTTTGACATAAGTGTCAATGGGTGGGTTATGTACAAGAACAAGGTGAATGATATGAATAACATAGCAGGCGCAGCCATTCGGAATCTGAGGATAGCAAAAGGCTGGTCACAAAGGGAGCTTGCCGATGCTTTGCGAAAGTCTTTGACGTGGACTATCAAGAATTGTTGAAAATGCCAATAGAGTAGAAATTTCCCCGGGAAGAGAAAATTCCCGGGGATTCTTTATGGAGCTGGAAAGGCGTTCTCCTTTCCTGAATTTTGCTGTTGAGAGCAGATAACGGGAATCGAACCCGCCTCCCCAGCTTGGGAAGCTGGTGTTCTACCGATGAACTATATCTGCGGAAAACAGGCGTTAAGCAGAAAGGCTTTCACCTGTTGTTTTTAATTAAATCAAGCCATTTCTTTATGATATGTCTATACTACCACTTTCATACCCGAAATGCAAATAGTATTCTCCCGAAAACTAAGAAAAACCGCCCGGATGTCGGGCGGCTTTTCTTTTCTTATGAGGGGGGAGATAGTGATGTCTTAATCAACTATCTGACGTTTATTATAAGCAGGAAATGTGTTCAAAGTATGTCCAGATTCTAAAAGAATGATAAAAAAAGGACGGATTTCCTTATGAAAATCTTAACAGAAACGAAAATCAACCGTAAGGATTGGAAATGGAAGGCAGGATATGATATAATGTCGCCAGACATTATATCCTGCCGGATGGCATCCAAAGCGGAGCGGCATATCCGAAGGATATGATATAATAGCGCAAGATGTAAAAGTGTACTCTGCCGCAAAGCGAGGCGGCGGGTAAAGAAGAAGAACCGGCGGCATGGCCGGGCAGGAGGTATCGAGATGGCAGAAATGCGGACATTGGAGAATGCATATCTTGTAGTAGAAGTGAATGACGCGGGGGCTGAGCTTTCCCGCGTGTATGATAAGAAGAAGGAGAGGGAGGTTCTGTGGAACGCGGACCCGGAGTATTGGGGACGGCACGCGCCGATTCTCTTTCCCTTCGTGGGCAAGCTGAACGGCGGAGTCTATCATTATGAAGGAAATGAATATACCATGAGCGCCCACGGTTTTGCCCGGGACAGCGAATTCGAATGCGTGGAGCGAAGCGCCACGGCTGTAACACACCGCCTGGTATCCACCGGGGATACGAAGAAAAATTACCCGTTTGACTTCGAGCTTCTGGTAACCCACAGACTTACAGAGAATCATATCAGCGTAGAGTGGACCGTGAAAAACACCGATACCAAGACCCTGTACTATTCCATCGGCGGCCATCCGGCCTTCAACGTGGATTCCGTCATGGGTTGCCGTCTGATATTTGAGGGTATGGACAAATTATCCTGCACCGGTATTGATCTGCCCACCGGAACCGCGGATGCGGAGCATCCGGCGACGCTGGCGCTGACAGATCATGTATACACAGTTGGTGAGCATACCTTTGACGCCGACACCATGGTTTTCGATGAGGGCCAGGTAAAGAAGGTAAGCCTTCAGGAGGCGGACGGTACCAAGCGCGTCACCCTCATCTGCCCGGACGCGCAGCACGTAGGAATCTGGTCCCCGGTACAGAAAAATGCCCCGTTTATCTGCCTGGAGCCCTGGCTGGGCCGTTGCGATAACAAGGGCTTTACTGGCGAATTGAAGGATAAGTATGGCGAGCAGAGCCTGGAGGCAGGTAAGAGCTTCCGGACCGCGTACGAGATCCTGGTTGAAAAATAACGCATCTATTAGAATTGAGATTATTATCAGAACCATAAAACATAGAAGTTAAAAAATAAAATCATTGGCATAAATGATTTTGAATGGTTTTAGTATAAGGAGGCAGCATATGAGAGCAGCACGCGAATTACTGAAAGATCTGAAATACGAAGTCCTGAGCGGCAGCATCGACGTCAACGTCAGCGAGCTTGTATACAATACCAGAAAAGTAAAGAAGGAGTGCATGTTCGTCTGCATCAAGGGCGCCACCTTCGATAGTCATGATGTGGCAGGCGAAGCGGCAAAAAACGGCGCGGTGGTTATCGTGGCTGAACATCCGGTGGACGTACCGGCAGGCACAGCCGTAGTTCTGGTGGAGGACACCCGGTACGCCCTGGCCCTGATTTCCGCGGCCTACTTCGGATATCCCGCGAAGAAGCTGAAGGTCATCGGCATCACCGGCACCAAGGGCAAGACTACCACCACCTTCATGATCCGTTCCATACTGGAGCACGCTGGGATAAGCACTGGCCTCATCGGAACCATCGAGGTCATCATCGGCGACAAGCACATCCCGGCCCACAACACCACGCCGGAATCCTACGAGGTGCAGGAATATTTCGCCCAGATGGTGGCGGCAGGCTGCAAGGTTGCGGTTATGGAAGTCTCCTCTCAGGGCCTGAAGCTTCACCGCACCGCAGGCATCCGGTTCGACATCGGCATCTTTACGAATCTGGCTCCCGACCACATCGGAGAAAATGAGCATGCCAGCTTTGAGGAATACATGGAGTGCAAGAGCCGCCTGTTCCGCCAGTGCGATATCGGTATCGTAAATGCGGATGACGAGCACTGCAGCGATATCCTGAGGGGTCACACCTGCAAGGTGGAAACCTATGGCTTTTTCGAAAAGGCGGATCTTCGGGCATCCGATTTGAAGCTGGTGAATCGTCCGGGCTTTTTGGGCGTAGACTATCACGTATCAGGTCTTCTGAATTTCGATGTGGAAATCGATATGCCGGGCCGCTTCAGTGTATACAATTCCCTGGTAGCTATCGCAGTCTGCCGTCATTTTGACATTCCGAAGGAGGATATGCTGGCAGCTCTCGAAGTGGTACAGACCAAGGGACGTATCGAGAAGGTGAAGGTCTCCGACGACTTTACCCTGATGATCGACTATGCCCACAATGCCATGAGCCTGGAAAGTCTGCTGACCACCTTGAAGGAATACAATCCGAAGCGTCTGGTCTGCCTGTTCGGCTGCGGCGGCAACCGCTCCAAGCTGCGCCGCTATGAGATGGGAGAGGTGTCCGGCAATCTGGCGGATCTGACCGTCATCACCTCCGATAATCCCCGTTTCGAGGAACCCCAGGCCATCATCGACGATATCAAGACCGGTATTGCCAAGACCAGTGGAAAATATGTGGAAATCATTGACCGGAAAGAAGCCATCCGCTACGTGATTGAGAACGGCCGGCCCGGCGACGTCATCGTCCTGGCCGGGAAGGGCCACGAGGACTATCAGGAAATCTGCGGAGTCAAGCATCCCATGGACGAGCGGGTGCTTATCGCGGAGGTTCTGGAGGAGTTAGGTAGAAAGTGAAATTTGCCAATATCATTGTAGATATTTCCCTGGAAAAGCTGGACCGGACCTTCCAGTACCGGGTTCCCGAAGAACTGCAGGGTATCCTGAAGGAAGGTATGCAGGTCCGGATCCCCTTCGGAAACGGGGGGCGGACTCTGACCGGTTACGTGCTGGAGCTGACTGATACCTGTGAATGGGATGAGAAGAAATTGAAGCCCATCCTGGGACTGGCGGAAAAGGGCATCCGGCTGGAGGGCCAGCTCATCGCTCTGGCGGCCTGGATGCGCCGCACTTACGGCTCCACCATGAATCAGGCATTAAAAACAGTGCTTCCGGTGAAAAAAAGTGTGCAGGAAAAAATTTCTAGAAAAGTGCGGCTGGCGGTGACGAAAGAAGAGGCGGAGGCGGCCCTTGCGGAGATGGAGCGAAAGCACCAGACCGCCCGGGTCCGGATCATAAAAGCCTTGCTGGAGCAAACCGGGCAGGACATGGACTACGCGGCAGCCCAGAAGGAGCTTGGTCTGACCGCCGCCACCGCGCGGAAGCTGATGGAGCTTGGCCTCATCCGCATCGAATCCGACACCATTTTCCGTAACCCGGTTCGACCATCTGAGGTACAGGCACATCCCTTCACCCTCTACCCAGCCCAGCAGGCCATCGTGGAGGATGTGGCGGCGCGCGCGGCAGCAGGCGACCTGCGGCCTTCTCTGATTCACGGCGTTACCGGCAGCGGAAAAACCGAGGTCTATATGGAGCTGATTGCGGCGGTGCTGGAGCAGGGAAAAGAGGCCGTCGTGCTGATTCCCGAGATTGCGCTGACCTTTCAGACGGTGCTGCGGTTTTACCGGCGCTTCGGCGACCAGGTGTCGATTATCCATTCGAAGCTGTCCGCCGGGGAGCGTTACGACCAGTTCGAGCGGGCCAGACGGGGCGAGGTGAAAGTCATGATAGGTCCCCGTTCCGCCCTGTTTACACCATTTCCCAGGCTGGGCGTCATCGTCATCGACGAGGAGCATGAGGGCAGCTACAAGAGTGAAAATGCCCCCCGCTACCACGCCAGGGAGGCGGCCATCGAGCGTGCCCGCATGTGCGGAGCCTTTGTGGTGCTGGGCTCGGCGACCCCGTCGGTAGATTCCTATGAACGTACAAAAGAGGGCCTTTACCGGCTTTATGAATTGCCGTTCCGGGTGGAAAACCGTGCCATGCCAGAGACCGAGGTGGTGGATCTCCGGGAAGAGCTTCGCATGGGAAACCGCTCCATCTTCAGCGCCCGGTTAAAGGAGCTTATGGAAGACCGGCTGCGAAAGGGCGAGCAGATCATGCTTTTCCTGAACCGGCGGGGCTATGCGGGCTTTGTTTCTTGCAGAGCTTGCGGACATGTGATAAAATGTCCACATTGCGATGTGTCTTTATCCCTGCACCATGGGGGCAGGATGGTTTGTCATTACTGCGGATATCAGACAGTCCAGCCGAAGAAATGTCCTTCCTGCGGATCGGCCTACATCGGGGCTTTCCGGGCAGGCACCCAGCAGGTGGCGGAGGCTGCCGCGAAGACATTTCCGGGAGCGCGGATTCTGCGGATGGATTTCGATACCACGAGACAGAAAGGCGGCTATGAGCGGATTCTGGAAGCATTTTCAAAGAAGCAGGCCGATATTCTGGTGGGTACCCAGATGATTGTAAAGGGACACGATTTTCCGGGAGTAACCCTGGTGGGTGCGCTGGCGGCGGATTTGTCGCTGTACGCAGGCGACTACCGGGCGGCGGAGCGCACCTTTCAGCTGCTGGTGCAGGCGGCGGGACGGGCAGGTAGAGGCACTACGCCCGGAACGGCAGTAATTCAGACCTACAGTCCCGATCACTACAGCATTGAGACGGCGGCAAATCAGGATTACAAAGCGTTTTTTGAAAAGGAAATGGCATTCCGGCGGATGATGAACTATCCCCCGGCGGCACATCTGATGGCGCTTTACCTCATGTCGGAGGACGAGGAAGCCCTGAACCAGGGCGCGGTGCGGCTGAAGGCACTGGCTATGTCCCATACCCGGCAGGAAATCGCTCTTATCGGCCCTTCAGACGCAGGTCTGTCTAAGCTGAAGGACGTCTATCGCAAGGTGCTGTATCTGAAATGCACGGAAATGAATTATTTGACAGAATGGAAGGGATGGCTGGAAGCAGTGCTTCCGAAGGAGAAGCAGCTTTCCACCTTCAATATACAGTTTGATATGGATCCCGTGAATCCTTTTTAAGGGGAAACCACTGTTCACAGTTACTGTACCGCGAAGCGTGTTACTGTGAACGAAGTGAACGGTAACGGGAGAGAAAGGAAGGAAACAAAAAATGGCAATCAGAAATATCAGAGAGCTGGGAGACGACATTCTCCGCAAAAACTGCCGCGAGGTCAAAGAGATGACTCCGAAGATTCAGGAGCTCATCGATGACATGTACGATACCATGTACGAAGCTATGGGCGTGGGCCTGGCTGCTCCGCAGGTTGGTATCTTAAAGAGAATCGTGGTGATCGACACGGACGGAACGCCCTATACCATGATCAATCCGCGTATCCTGGAGACTGCGGGCGAGCAGGAGGGCAGCGAGGGGTGCTTAAGCGTACCGGGTAAGGCCGGTATGGTACGTCGCCCGAATTATGTAAAAGCGGAAGCCTACAATGAGAATATGGAGCGCTATGAGGTGGAGGCCGAAGGACTGCTGGCACGTGCCATCTGTCATGAGCTGGATCACCTGGACGGTAAGCTGTATGTGGATCTGGTGGAAGGCGATCTCTACGATGTAGAGACCGGCGATGATGACGAGGAGTAAATACGTATGAAAATCATTTTTATGGGAACCCCGGATTTTTCTGTGGGGACACTGGAAGCGCTGATTGCGGCGGGACATGAGATTACCCTGGTGGTATCTCAGCCGGATAAACCAAAGGGACGCGGTCATGAGCTGCAGCCCACGCCGGTGAAGGAGGCGGCCCTGAAGCACGGTCTGCCGGTCTATCAGCCGAAGAAGGTGCGGGATCCGGAAGTGATCGGGAAGCTTCGTGATACGGAGGCTGATGTGATCGTAGTCATCGCCTTTGGTCAGATTATCCCGAAGGCCATTCTGGAGATGAAGCAGTACGGCTGTATCAACGTCCATGCTTCCCTGCTTCCCAAATACCGGGGCGCGGCCCCGATTCAGTGGGCGGTCATCGACGGCGAGAAGGAGAGTGGCGTGACCATCATGCAGATGGACGAGGGACTGGATACCGGCGATATGCTTCTGAAAGGAAGTCTGGAGCTTGCGGCGGACGAGACGGGCGGCAGCCTTTTTGACCGTCTGAGTACACTTGGCGCGAATCTCTGCGCGGAAGCGCTGGAGAAGCTGCCAAAGGGTGAATTAAAGCCGGAGAAACAGGGCGAGAGCCCGACGGAATACGCGCGGATGCTGACCAAGGACATGGGTAATTTGAATTGGAATGAGAGCGCGGAGAAGCTGGAACGGCTGATCCGGGGCTTGAATCCGTGGCCCAGCGCTTATACAAAGCTTGGAGACAAGATCCTGAAAATCTGGTCTGCGCGGGTCTGTGAGAGAGCAGTTGAAAATGCTGCCTGTGGGGAGATCATAAGAGTGACGAAAGAAACTGTCTGTGTGGCCTGCGGCGAAGGAGTATTGGAGATTACAGAGCTTCAGCTTCAGGGTAAGAAACGGATGGATACGGGAGCCTTCTTGCGGGGTTATCACCTGGAGCCGGGCACAAGGCTTGGTTAGGTAAAGAAACCCCTCATTGGGATTCCGGTCTGCCCCGGCAAGGGCAGATGAGTGAAAGGAGTGTTACAGTAT
The DNA here is from genome assembly GCF_051972735.1 of Laedolimicola sp. NCBI lineage: Bacteria > Bacillati > Bacillota > Clostridia > Lachnospirales > Lachnospiraceae > Laedolimicola > Laedolimicola sp. Next base: position 7,545 of record NZ_JBOKYU010000030.1, read on the forward strand.
GCCTTATGGATATGGCTATGGTTATTATTTTGATCCCACTTATATTTTAGTACTGATTGGCGTGGTGATTTCCCTGTGGGCTTCGGCCAAGGTGAAAACCACCTATTCCAAATACAGCCGGGTACGCAGTATGTCCGGCCTGACCGGAGCGCAGGTGGCAGACCAGATTCTGCGGGCCAATGGCATCTACGATGTGCGTATCGAGCATGTCAGCGGCGAACTGACCGATCATTACGATCCGAAGAACCGGGTATTACGTCTGTCGGATGTGGTGTATAATTCCACTTCCGTAGCGGCTCTCGGCGTAGCAGCCCACGAGTGCGGCCATGCGGTGCAGGACGATAAGGATTATTTTCCCCTTCGCTTCCGCAATGCGTTGGTGCCGGTGGCAAATTTCGGAACCCAGGCGGCCTGGCCGATTATCATCATCGGACTGATTTTCGGAAGCAGTTCATTTCTCGTTAATCTGGGAATTCTGCTGTTCTCCCTGGGCGTACTGTTCCAGCTGGTGACCTTGCCGGTGGAGTTCGACGCGTCCCATCGGGCGATCCAGATTCTGGGAAATACAGGAATCTTATACGGAGATGAGATTCGGGATACCAGGAAGGTCTTAAGCGCGGCGGCCATGACCTACGTGGCGGCTGCAGCGGCTTCTATCCTGTCTCTGTTACGTCTCCTGATACTCTTTGGAGGAAGAAGAAATCGTGACTAAAGGAACGGATATCCGTGAGCTGGCTCTGGGGATTCTGCTGGAGGTATCTGCAGGCGAGGAGTACAGCCACATTGCGCTTCGGAATGTACTGGATAAATACCAGTATCTGGAAAAGCAGGAGCGCGCCTTTTTAACCCGCCTGGTGGAGGGAACTCTCGAGCGGCGGATTGAGCTGGATTACATCATCGATCAGTTTTCCAGTGTAAAAGTAAGGAAACAAAAACCGGTCATCCGGGAGCTTCTTCGGATGTCGGTCTATCAGCTTAAATATATGGACAGTGTGCCGGATTCCGCCGTGTGCAACGAAGCGGTGAAGCTGGCCCAGAAAAAGGGCTTCCGACAGCTGAAGGGCTTTGTAAACGGCGTTTTACGGAACATTGCCCGAAATCTTTCAACGGTAAAGCTGCCGCCGGAAAAAGAACCGGTGCGTTACCTGTCTGTGCGTTATTCCATGCCGGAATGGATGGTAAAGGAGTGGCTTACAAGCTACGGGCGGGAGCAGACGGAAACTATGCTGGCAGCTTTTTATGAAAAAGAGCCGCTGACGATCCGTGTCAATCGGAACCGGATCAGTCCGGCAGATCTGAAGGTCCGGCTGGAAGCCCGGGGTATCCATATGCGGCCGGCGCCCTACATCGACGGTGCGCTGCAGATGGACGGCTTCGATTATCTGGGCGGCCTCGATGAATTCCGTGAGGGACTGTTCCAGGTCCAGGACGTAAGCTCCATGCTGGCAGTAGAAATCGCGGGCGTAAAAGCGGGAGATCACTGCATCGACGTATGCGCGGCCCCCGGCGGCAAGAGCCTGTATCTGGCGGAAAAGGCCGGAGAGACGGGCGGCGTGGACGCAAGAGACCTGACGGACTACAAGGCGGAAATGATTCGGGATAACGCGGAACGGTTAGGCGTGACAAATGTAACAGTGTCCGTGAAGGACGCCTGTGTATATGATGAGGCCTCAAAGGAAAAAGCAGATGTACTGCTGGCGGATCTGCCCTGCTCGGGTTTGGGCGTTCTGTCAAAAAAGACAGACATCAAGTACCGCATGAGTAAGGAACAGCAGCAGGAATTGCAGGAGCTTCAGCGGAAGATCTTAAGCACCGCAGAGGCTTACGTGAAGCCCGGCGGAACCCTTGTATACAGCACCTGTACCATCAACCGGGGCGAAAACGAGGAAAACGTCCGCTGGTTTCTGTCCCATTTTCCATATGAGGCGGTATCCCTGGACGACTGCCTGCCGGAGAAGCTTCGGAGCGAAACCACGAAGCAGGGATACCTACAGCTGCTTCCGGGAGTCCATCAGTGCGATGGCTTTTTCATTGCGAAATTCAGAAGGAAAATTGGAAAATAAATATGGAACAGAGAGATATCAAATCCCTGACTCTGGAGGAGCTGAAGGGTGAGCTTCAGGCACACGGGGAAAAAGCTTTCCGGGCGGGTCAGCTCTATAACTGGATGCATGGAAAGCTTGCTTCCGGCTTTGACGAGATGAGCAACCTCTCCAAAAGCTTACGGGAGCTTCTGAAAAACGAATATGAATACACCAATCTGGAGATTGTAGAGGTACAGCGATCCCGGCTGGACGGAACATGCAAATACCTGTTTCGCCTCGCTGACGGCAATGTGATCGAGAGTGTCCTGATGCGCTATCATCACGGCAATTCCGTCTGCATCTCCTCCCAGGTAGGCTGCCGCATGGGCTGTCGCTTCTGCGCATCCACCATCGGCGGTGTGGTGCGCTCCTTAAAGCCCTCGGAAATGCTGGATCAGATTTACCGGATCCAGAAGGACAGCGGCGAGCGTGTCTCCAATGTGGTGGTCATGGGAACCGGCGAACCGCTGGATAATTACGATAACCTGCTTCGTTTTATCCGGCTTTTGACGGATGAAAACGGACTGAATATCAGCCAGCGGAATCTGACAGTCTCCACCTGTGGTATCGTGCCGCGGATCCGGCAGCTGGCGGATGAGAATCTGGCGATTACCCTGGCACTGTCGCTTCATGCAGTGACACAGGAAAAGCGTGCGGAACTGATGCCCATTGCCAATAAGTATCCGCTGTCGGAGGTATTGGATGCCTGCGCGTATTATCATCAGAAAACCGGGCGTCGGATGACCTTCGAGTACAGCCTGGTAGGCGGTGTGAACGATCACCCGGAGGACGCGAGGCGTCTTGCGGCTCTGGCGAAACCCATTCACAGTCATATAAACCTGATTCCTGTAAATCCGGTGACAGAGCGGAGCTTTGTGCAGCCGAAAAAAGAGGTCATCGGTAATTTCAAAAAGGAACTTGAAAAATACGGGATAAATGTTACTATTAGAAGAGAAATGGGCCGCGATATCGACGGCGCCTGCGGACAGCTGCGCAGACGTTATCTGAAAAGCGGAGAACCCGGAGAGGAGGGATCAGATGCTGAAAGCCTGGGGCATGAAGGACATCGGGAAATGCCGTGAGATCAATCAGGACTATATTTCCGTATCGGAAGAGCCCATCGGAAACCTTCCGAACCTGTTTCTGGTAGCGGACGGCATGGGCGGCCACAAAGCTGGCGATCTGGCCTCTGAATATACGGTGGCGAAGGTACAGGAAGCGGTGTCCAAGAGTATGCAGACCATTCCCTATCAGATTCTGAAGGGCGCGTTCCAATATGCGAACCAGAAGCTTTTGGAGAAGGCGGGGGAGTCGGACAGCTACACGGGCATGGGAACTACGCTGGTGGCGGCGACAGTGAAGAACGACGCGGTCTACGTGGTAAATGTGGGCGACAGCCGCCTGTATAAAATCGGCGATAAGATCGAACAGATCACAGAGGATCATTCCCTGGTAGAAGAAATGGTCCGCATGGGAGAGATTTCAAAGGAACAGGCACGAAATCATCCCGACAAAAATATTATTACGAAAGCAATGGGCGTGTCGGACACGGTGGAGCCGGATTATTTCGACACAGATCTTCAAAAGGGCGAATGCCTTCTGATGTGCTCGGACGGTTTGACAAACATGGTCAGCGACCGGCAGATCAAAGAGATCGTGGAGCTGCGTACGGATCTGGAATCCTGTGCGAAGGAGCTTATAAGAGCAGCCAACCAGAACGGCGGAAGAGATAACATTGCTGTCGTATTAATAGAGCGTGTATAACGCGGATAGGATGATGAGGTGAAATTATGGTAAGAATTGGAATGTTTTTAGGAGACCGCTACGAGATTCTGGAGAAAATCGGATCCGGCGGAATGGCAGAGGTCTTTAAAGGAAAGGATCATAAGCTGAACCGTTTTGTGGCGGTAAAGGTACTGAAGGATGAGTTTGTGGAGGATAAGAATTTTGTCCGCAAATTTAAAGAGGAGGCCCAGGCCGCGGCGGCGTTGGCCCATCCGAATATCGTGAATGTCTACGACGTGGGAGACGAGCAGAATATCTTCTACATCGTCATGGAGCTGGTAGAGGGCATCACCCTGAAGACTTATATCGAGAAGAAAGGACGTCTGACGGTGAAGGAGGCCACCAGTATTGCCATTCAGGTGGCGTCAGGTCTGGAGATTGCCCATAACAATCAGATTGTACATCGGGATATCAAGCCTCAGAATATCATCATTTCCCGGGAGGGCAAGGTGAAGGTGACTGATTTCGGTATCGCCAAATCCATCTCTTCCAATACGAATACGGCGGACGCCATGGGATCTGTACACTATACGTCCCCGGAGCAGGCCAGAGGCGGTTACAGCGACGCCAAGAGCGACATTTACTCTCTGGGTATCGTCATGTACGAGATGGTGACCGGACGGGTGCCCTTCGACGGGGAGACCACGGTGGTGGTAGCGGTGAAGCACCTGCAGGAGGATATCGTATCCCCCAGAGTCTACGCTTCCGATGTGCCGGTGAGTCTGGAACATATTATCCTGAAATGTACGGAGAAGAGCCCGGATCGCCGTTATGCCAATGCGGCGGAGCTCATCGCGGATCTGAAGCAGTCCCTGCTTACGCCGGATGTGAATTTTATCAAGGAGATCGTGCCGGATGGAGCCAAGACCGTAGCCATCACCCGGGATGAGATTTCGAAAATTAAGCGGGAGACCGGTCGGATTCCGGCGGCTGCCGACGACGCGGAGTCCAAGTACGCTTATCTGGATCGCCTGAACGCAGAAAAGGATGAGGACTATGACGACGAAGATTATGAGGATGACGAGGACTACGAAGACGAAGATTACGAGGATGACGAGTACGATGAGGATTATGACGACGGAAAACGCGGTAAAGGCGGAATCTTCGGCTTTTTGAAAAAAGATAAGAAGGAAAAAGAAGCAGACGACGATGAGGATGACGAAGACAACGACGGCATCCTGGATCCGAAGATGGAGAAAATCATGACCATCGGCGGTATTGTGGCCGCGATCATCATCGTAATTATCCTGGCGGTCATCATCGGCAAGGTGCTGGGCTTCGGCAAGGGTTCCGGTAATAAGAAGACCGATGATACGGAGATTGCGGACGTTCTGAATGAGGAAGTAGAGGTTCCGAGTCTCTTGGGGTTAAGCTATTCCGAGGCAAAGGATGAGCTGAACAAGGTAGGCCTGGGTATCAAGCTTGGCGAGACCAAGTCTTCCGATCAGTATGACGCGGGCCAGATCATCAGCCAGAGCGAGGAAGCTGGTACGAAGGTGGATCCGAATACCACAATTATTGTAGACGTATGCGGCGACGGGGAAAAGGTAGAAGTGCCCGATGTGAAGGGGTACAGCCAGGCAAAGGCCGAGAGCGCGCTGAAGGCGCTGGGACTGACGGTGGATATTACCGAGGTAGCCAGTGAGGATGTGGCGGCAGGAAAGGTTATCTCCACTTCTCCGGCGGCAGGCAAGAAGATTGACAAGAGCGGCGTGGTAACCGTTGTAGTCAGCAAGGGCAAGGAAGAGGATCAGCAGATAGAGGTTCCGGCCATCACCGGCAAGACTGAGGCCAAGGCCAAGGAGCTTCTGAAGGCGGCAGGACTGGCTTCCGGCCAGGCTTCCCAGGAGTTCAGTGATACCGTAGACGAGGGCAATATCATTTCCCAGAGCCCGAAGGCAGGCACCAAGGTGGATAAGGACAGCAAGGTAAGCTATGTCATCAGTAAGGGTAAGGAAAATAAGGACGTCTATATCGGCAACTACAGTGGCATGAGCGAGTCTGAGGCTACAAGCAAGGCTCAGGGCAAGGGTCTGAAGGTAGTCGTAGATTATGAATACAGCAGCTCTGTAGCCAGCGGACAGGTGACACGTACCGAGCCGGGTAACGGAACTACAGTAGCGGCTGGTTCTACGGTTAAGATTTGGGTCAGCAAGGGTACAGAGAGCGTAAGCGTTCCGGATCTGTCCGGTATGAATGCTTCCCAGGCGCAGACAGCACTGTCATCGGTAGGTCTGACTCTGGGCGGAACGACCACGGGTACGGCAGCGCCCAGTGAAGGAGATTCAGGACGTATCTACGACTGGAGCTCCAAGGGTTCCTCTGTATCTAAGGGAACCGCCATCAGCATTACCGTATACGGAGCTTATGTCGCTCCGACGCCGGAACCGACCCCGACTCCGTCTACTCCTTCCGAGGGCGGAGAAGGTAATACACAGTAACCATAACCGAAAGCAGAATTTACATGCAGGGAAAGATAGTAAAAGGGATTGCCGGATTCTACTACGTTCACGTAGCGGAATCCGGTATCTATGAATGTAAAGCAAAGGGAGCCTTCCGCAATCAGAAGGTGAAGCCCCTGGTGGGCGACAATGTCCGGCTGGAAGTGCTGGATGAAGAACAGAAAAAGGGTAACATTGAGGAAATACTGCCCCGGAAAAATGAGCTGATCCGCCCGGCGGTAGCCAATATCGACCAGGCGCTGGTCATCTTTGCGGCGGCGAAGCCAAAGCCCAATTTTAATCTGCTGGATCGCTTTCTGATCCTGATGCAGTATCAGAAGGTTCCGGCTGTGGTCTGCTTTAATAAGCAGGATATGGTAGACGCGGAAGAATTACAGCTCCTTAAGAACACCTACGAGAGCGCAGGCTATCAGGTGATATTCACCAGCGCGGCGAAGGAGGAGGGCATACAGGCGGTACGCGATTTACTGAAGGGAAAGACCACCACCGTGGCCGGACCATCCGGCGTAGGAAAATCATCCCTCATCAATCTGCTCTCCCCGGAGGCAGAGATGGAGACCGGCGACATCAGCCGGAAAATCGAGCGCGGAAAGCATACCACCCGTCATTCGGAGCTTTTTGCCCTGGATGAGAACACCTTTATCTGCGATACGCCGGGCTTCAGCTCCATTTACCTGCCGGAGATGGAGAAGGAGGAGCTGGGAATCTATTTTCCGGAAATCGCGGAATACGAGCCCTTCTGCCGCTTTCAGGGCTGTGCCCATATCCATGAGCCGGGCTGTGGCGTCAAAGAGGCTTTGGAGGAGAAAAAGATAAGTCCTATCCGATACGATAATTATAAGCTTCTATATGAGGAGTTAAAGGATAAGAGGAGGTATTAATTATGATGAACAAGCTGGCTCCGTCCATCCTGTCCGCCGATTTCGCGGCACTTGGCGAGGATGTACGGAAGGTAGAGGAGGCAGGCGCGGAGTACCTGCATATCGACGTGATGGACGGACATTTTGTCCCGAATTATTCCCTGGGTATCCCGGTCATCGAGTCCATCCGCAGGAAATCTGTGATGGTATTCGACGTCCATCTGATGATAGACAATCCGGATCAGTATATCAAGGCTTTCGCGGAGGCCGGAGCGGATATTCTGACCGTTCACGCGGAGGTCTGCCCCCATCTGAACCGGACCATCGCGGCTATCAAGGAAAACGGCATGAAGGCCTGCGTGGCCCTGAATCCGACCACGCCGCTGAACGTACTGGATTATGTGCTGGAGGATCTGGATATGGTGCTTCTGATGACCATCAACCCGGGCTTCGGCGGTCAGAAGTACATCGAGAGCAGCACCAGAAAGATTCAGGAGCTGCGGAAAATGATGGAGGCCCGCGGCCTCGAGATCGACATCGAGGTAGACGGCGGCATCAAGCTGAACAATGTGAAGACTGTTCTGGACGCAGGCGCGAACATCATCGTGGCAGGATCCGCGGTATATGGCGGCGACGTGCAGAAGAATGTGGCAGACTTTATGAAGATATTGGGTGAAGCATGAGAACAGTAATTATCAGCGGGGGCAGAATCGAGCGCGATTTTGCCCTGTCTTTTTTGGAAAATGAAACCTTTGAGCAGTTTATCGCAGTGGATAATGGACTGCGCTTCTGCTATGACAATCAGATAAAGCCCACATGGATTGTGGGCGACTTTGACACGGCGGCGCCGGAGCTGGTGGAATATTACCAGACACAGACCGATATTCCCATCCGCCGCTTCAATCCGGTGAAGGATTCCACAGACAGTCAGATCGCCATAGAGCTGGCCCTGGAACTGGGAAGCAGTGAAATCACGCTCCTTGGCGGCACGGGTACCCGTATGGATCATGTGCTGGGCAATATTCAGAGCCTGATGCTGGCAAAGAAAAAGGGCGTGTCCTGTGTCATTCTGGATGAATATAACCGAATTCAGCTGATTGACGGGGAGACGAGACTGAAGAAATCGGAGCAGTACGGTAAGTATGTGTCCCTGCTTCCTCTGACTACCGAGGTCACCGGCGTGGATCTGACCGGTTTTAAGTTTAATCTGACCGGTCACACCTTCACCAGTACCGGAAGCGCAGGACTTGGCGTCAGCAATGAAATTATCGAAGATACTGCGGAAATCCGCGTAAAATCCGGAATTTTTGTGTTAATCGAGTCCCGGGACCTTCCGAAACGATCCGAAATATCTGAAAAAAGCAACAGAAATACAAAGTGAAATGCTGGGTTGTCTGCATCCCGGGCACATTTTAAAATGGAGATTCATGGAAACACCATGGGAATATTGTAAAATTGTCGAAAAACTGCGGAATATGTTTGTGCATAATTACCAAAAAAACGGGTAGACTAGCCTGCAGACGAAATATTTCGGCAGGGATTGACAAAGGAAAGACTTGCTGTCATAATACGTCCATCAAAGCAAAAGCGCTTTGAGCTAGACTTTGAATTCGTATTCAGGCCTAAAGGAGTGAAAGAAAATGCAGACAAAAAAGATTAAGCTGAACGCAACAGAGGACGTAAAGGAGTTTGTACAGGGCGCAAGCAAGTGCGATTTTGATGTGGATGTTTATTACAACCGCATCCTCATCGACGCCAAGTCTATTCTCGGCGTGCTGAGCATGGATCTGAATCAGATTCTGACTGTGAAATGTCACGGTGAGAACGGCGATTTTGATCGGGTGCTGGCAAAATTTGCAATAGCTTAAAACTAACCGATAAAAGAATACGGCGACAGAAGAAGGAGTCTTCGGCATCCCTGGGATGCCGGAGGCTCCTTCTTCGTTATCAGGGGCCGTTGCCGGGGCTTGTGGTCCGGCATTTTTTGTTTCGGTAATTTTACAGGAGCATGCGGCTGTGCTACAATATATTTTTAGAGAACAGCGGTTGGTGAAAGCCAACCGGGAAAAAGCAGGAGAGACCGATACATGGAAGAGACAAGGCCGCAGATCCGCATTTCCGTGCGGGACCTGGTGGAATTTATTCTCCGATCCGGAGATTTGGACAATCGAACAGGAGCGAAGACGGATCTGGAAGCCATGCAGGCCGGCGGGCGGCTCCACCGGAAGATCCAGAGGCGGATGGGCGCGTATTATACCGCTGAGGCTGCCCTTAAGCTTCTGGTTCCCATGGGCGACTTCGACTGCCTGGTGGAAGGGCGGGCCGACGGAATCTTTACGGAGGACGGGGAGATCTACATTGACGAGATTAAGGGCATGTACCGGGATGTGATGCTTCTGGAGGAGCCTGTCCCCGTGCATCTGGCCCAGGCGCTCTGCTACGCCTGCATTTATATGAGACAGCAGGATCTGCCCCGGATCGGCGTCCAGATGACCTATGGCAACCTGGAGACCGGGGAACTGAGGTATTTTCGCTCAGAGCATAAGAGAGAAGCATTGGATGCCTGGTTTGATGAGCTGATGGCCCGCTATGAGAAATGGGCCCGGTTCCAGTACGCGTGGAAGCAGATCCGAAAAGCCAGCATCCGGCCTCTGGAATTCCCCTTTGCCTATCGGGAAGGGCAGCGGGATCTGGCGGCAGGCGTGTACCGGACCATTGCCCGGGGAAAACGGCTTTTTATTCAGGCGCCCACCGGCGTCGGCAAGACCATTTCTACAGTATTCCCGGCGGTGAAGGCCGTGGGCGAGGATCTGGGCGACCGCATCTTTTACCTGACGGCCAAGACGATCACCCGGACTGTGGCCGAGGAAGCCTTCGGAATCTTACGGACTCAGGGTCTGCGCCTGAAGGCAGTGACCCTGACAGCGAAGGAGAAGCTCTGTATCTGCGGGACCCCAGACTGCAATCCGGACGCCTGCCCCTATGCAAAAGGGCATTTCGACCGGATTAACGATGCGGTCTATGAGCTGTTGACGACCGGCCCGGATGCCATCGACCGTGAGATTCTGCTTTCCCAGGCGGAGCGGCACCGGGTCTGTCCCTTTGAGCTGAGCCTGGACACAGCGACCTGGACCGACGCCATTATCTGTGATTACAATTATGTCTTCGATCCGAACGCGCGCCTGAAGCGCTTCTTCGGCGAGGGTGTGAAGGGCGATTACCTGTTCCTCGTCGATGAGGCCCACAACCTGGTGGAGCGGGGGAGGGAGATGTTCAGCGCGCGCCTTTGCAAAGAGGATTTTCTGGAGCTGAAGCGGGCGTTAAAGGGCAGGGATAAAAAGGCTGAACGCCTGCTGGACCGCTGCAATAAGTATCTGTTGGACTTCAAGCGGGAGTGCGAGACCTGGCAGCTTCACGAGAACATCGATCCGCTGATTTTGCTTACGCTGTCCCTGTCCACGGAGCTGGACCGTCTGCGTGAGGAGGGGCTGGAGCCGGAGCTGGACGCACAGGTGCTGGAATTCTGGTTTACCCTGCGGGATTTCCTGAATACGGCGGATCTGCTGGATGAAAATTATGTGATCTACAGCGAATTGGGAGAAAATGGAAACTTCTATCTGAAGCTCTACTGTGTGGAGACTGCGGAGAACATCCGGGCCTGTCTGGATAAGGGGCGGGCCGCCGTCTTTTTCTCGGCCACCCTGCTTCCCATGCCCTATTATAAGCATCTGTTGGGGGCGGAGGATGATTACGCGGTCTACGCCCGGTCGCCCTTCAGGCCGGAAAAGCGGCTGCTTCTCCTGGGGCAGGATGTGAGCAGCCGCTATACCCGCCGGAACCGCAGCGAGTATGAGCGGATAGCCGCGTATCTGAAGCAGATGAGCAACGCGCGGATGGGGCATTACCTGGCCTTTTTTCCGTCCTACCGGATGATGGAAGATGTCTACGATCTCTATCTGGAGCTGGATGAGGGGCGGACCGAGTGCGTCATTCAGCAAAGCGGCATGGGGGAAGCACAGCGGGAGACCTTCTTAAGCCGTTTCCGGGAACCGGCCTGTACCCGCAGTCTCCTGGGTTTTTGCGTGTTGGGCGGTATCTTCTCCGAGGGTATCGACCTGAAGGGCGAAAGCCTTATCGGGGCGGCCATCGTGGGTACAGGTCTGCCCCAGATCTGCAATGAGCGGGAAATTCTGCGGCAGTATTATGAGGGAAGGCAGATGGACGGCTTTGCCTACGCCTATCGTTATCCGGGCATGAATAAGGTGTTGCAGGCCGCAGGGCGGGTTATACGAACCGAGGAGGATCTGGGCGTGGTATTGCTTCTGGACGACCGGTTTGGGACAGCCGAGTACACGCGCATGTTTCCGCTGGAGTGGAGCGGCGTGCGGGGATGCCGGAGCCGGGATGTGGGAGAGCAGATCGAGGCCTTCTGGAAGATACAGGAAAAATAAAAACACCGATAAGTATGTCTGAGAATAAGACTACTTATCGGTGTTTTGCTATACTGTCCTAGGCAGTAAAATACTCCAGAAACTGCTTTGCAGCAGGACTCAGCGGCAGCTGCTCACTGTGCACCAGCATCAGCTGCCGGGTGGGCAGCTCTTCCGCCAGTGTCAACGGGAACAGATCGCTGGAATGGTTGGGCAGGCAGTAATCCGGCACGAAAGCAATGCCCAGACCAATGGTTGCCAGGTCCAGCAGCAGATCATTACTGGAAAGCTCGATTTCCGGCACCAGATCCAGCTGATGCTGCTGGAACAGGGCATGCAGATATTCGCTGGTGGTACTCTTGCGATCCAGCATCAGAATCGGATAGTTCAGAAGCTCCCTGAAACTCAATTTCTGATTTTCCAGATTAAAATAATTCCGGTTGGCAATAAAGACGTCCTGAAAGCTGCGGACTTTTGTCATATGTCCGGTATTGCCCAGTCTGGAATTAGGGTAATTGGTAAAAATCAAATCCACCTGACCACTTTCCAGAAGATCCACGCAGCCAATGGAGGTATTGTTGGTAACCTTGATATGGATTCCGGGAAATTCCCTGTGGAACCGGCTCAGGAAAGGCCCCAGAAAATACCGGCAGATGGTGTCGCTGGCACCGATGCGCAGCTGGCCGCCGCCCAGGGAATTGGCCTCCATAATCTGATTTTCACCCCGTTTTATCAGGTTGATGGCAGGCTCGATATGGCGCAGCAGAATCTCACCCTCGGGGGTCAGCTGCACCCGCTTTGTGCTCCGGATAAAGAGGTTCTGGTTCAGCTTCTTTTCCAGTACCTTGATGGACTGGCTCACCGCCGACTGAGAGATAAAGAGCTGCTTGGATGCTTCGGAGAAGCTTAAGGTTACAGCCACATGATAGAAGACCTTGTAAAGCTCGTAATTGATATCCATGAAATCACTCCTTCTTTTTCTGATATGCCGACAGAAGCGCAAGGGCCAGAAGGCCGATGGCAGTCAGCAGGGAAATTGCGTCGCCCACCCGGAACAGGATCGGAAGGGTAAAACGAATCGTGACAGTACCGTGCGTCTGTTCCGGAAGCGTGACGCGAAGCCGAACAAGGGTATCACTGACGCCGGTGGAAAGCTTCTGTCCGGATTCATCCTGAGCCCGGTAATAAGGGTAATAGTTAAAGGGCACATCCACATAGGAATCGGAAGCGCCGCTGCTGTTTTCGTAGGTGAAAGAAGCGCAGGTGCCGTCTCTGGAAATATTGGTCAGCGCAACACCCTCCGACGCGGTGAAGGTGATGTCCTGGCTGCGAAGCTCCCGGGTACTGAAATAGGCTCCGTCATCGGAAATCAGGTACAGCACGTCTGTGGTCTGAATCTGATCCAGCTGATTTTCCGCTGTGGCAAAGGTGTCTGCTTCATTGACATAGCTGCTGAAATAAGATCCTGCGGACCAGGTCAGGAAGAGAGCGCAGCCGAAAAATAAAAGCTTCTGACTGGAGCGCTCCCGGAAATAGCCGCAGACAGCGATAGCTGATACCACGCAGAGAAACAACGTCGCGAAGGTCAGAAACCGGGAGGAAAACTGAATGGCCCCGGCTACGCGGTTAATGAGCCCAATCCGCTGCAGCCGCTCCCAGGGAAAATAAATGGTAGAGGCGTAGACGGACAGCCAGCCAAAAATCAGGCACCAGACGCCGAGCCGAAGCTGGAAGGCCGGAAGCCGGTTCCGTTTCCGAAGACACAGGGCGAGGAACAGCAGGCTTCCCATTAGCAGGAGAAGACCTATGGAATAAGGCATTTCCCCGGCGATGGATCCCCGGCCCAGGGCGTCGCCCGCCGGGTTTAGAAGTCCGGTATCAAAAAGCTGGATGCCGTACAGGGAATAACCGGCCAGATTGCGGGTGTCGTCAAGCAATACCAGCGGATACCGCATCAAATCGAGGAAGGGCAGAATTGACCACAGGTTCAGAAGCACCGTGACGCCGCCCGCGAGTACGATATGAAGCAGCCGCTTCCGGTCTTTCAGACGGGGCAGGCAAAGCAGAGCGAACAGTACCGCAAAGCCCAGAGCCAGCTCGGTGGAAATCATGTGGGACTGAAAAAGTGCGGTGAAAGCCAGCACAGCAGTCAGCCATTTCTTATAATTTCCATAGAAAAGCTGGTACATGCCGAGCATCAGCAATGGCAGGAAAACGGTCGCCAGAACCTCGCCCACAGCAGAGCGGGTGTAGAGATTGATGAGCCGGTAAGCCGACAGGGTGTAGAAAAACGCGGCGGTCATGCCAAGCTTTCGGGAACGGCACAGGCGGGAAAAAGCGTAATATGCCACGCCTGCTGTAGCCAGGTTTACGCAGAACAGAAGCAGCCGATAGCAGCCGATGGGGGACATGCCGAGTCGAATCAGCAGCGCGAAGGGATACAGGAAAAATTCTGAATAAAAAGTCGGATTCATATAACCGAAGCCCCGGAACAGTCCGGAATGGATGCGCACCGGAAGCTGGGTAAACAGATCCTGAGCCAGATAAAAGAGACGGCTGTAGTGGAAGAACATGTCATGGCCGTTTGAAAGCCAGGGCAGAGTCAGCGGCATGGAAGACCAGACAGACGCAAAAGCCAGCGTAATCAGGATCTCCGGCCGGATGCTCCGGCGGGCTCGGTACAGCAGAAGCAGGCAGGAGGCCAGCAGTATAAGCGCAGCCAGAATCAGCGGATCCCGGTAGATGCCCCGCTCTGAGAGCAGATAGATGCCCCGGAAGGTAAGGGGATTTTCTGCCAGCACGCGGAACTGTACGCAGGTCAGGGAGTCGTCCAGGGTAAAGGACAGGGTCACTTCTTCCTGTCCGGGCTCTACAGGAGCCTCATTCAGCACGCGTCCGGAGGTATTGTCAGAATTCAGATACAGGGGATCGTATACCTGTACAGTGCTGCCGTCCGCATCGGCTGTGACGGCAAAGGTCAGATGATAAGTACCCTTTTTTAAATAATGGCCGTCGCTGGTGAGTGGGACGGAACCGGCGCCCCCGGGAATAGTCAGCGTCTCATTTTCCATAGTGACGATACCGATGACGTCTTCCGAATAGTTCATTTCCTCACAGGTAAAATTGCGCTCCACATAATCGGTGAACGGAGCAGCCAGAATCATAACAAGCAGAACCAGCGTAAAGAAAAGCTGGCCCCGGAATTTCAGCAGCTGTTTCATAAAAATCTCCTTTTCAATTAAGAAGTCAGATCTTGTTTTTTTTCAGTATAACACAGAAAAAGGAGAAAAGCCATTAGATAAAGTTATAAATTAATTTAAATATATTAATTATACTTATGGAAAGTTTTGTGCTAAGATGGAGACAGGAATTGTTACAAGATGGATAATGTGGTATAATTACGCGAAAGTGTATGATACCGTGCTGAAATACTACCATTATTAGGAGGTCGGTTATGAGCAACGTAAGAAGTATTTATGTGGAGAAACAGGAGGCTTTTGCCGTAAAGGCGGAGGAGCTTCAGGAGGAGATCCAGAGCTTCCTGGGAATTGAGGATGTAAAGGGTGTGCGGGTGCTGATCCGCTATGATGTGGAGAACATCTCGGACGAGGTATTTGCCCGGGCCTGCAGGACCGTATTTTCCGAGCCGCCGGTAGATACTTTATATGAAGAGAGCTTCGAGGCTGCTCCGGACGCTCAGGTGTTCAGCGTAGAGTACCTGCCGGGACAGTTTGATCAGAGAGCGGATTCCGCCGTACAGTGCGTCCGTTTCCTGAAGGAGGACGAGCAGCCGGTGATCCGTACCGCCACCACCTACGTGATTGAGGGCGGCATTTCCGCGGAAGAGCTGGCAGCCATTAAGAGCTACTGTATCAACCCGGTGGATTCCAGAGAAGCGGCGGTGGAGAAGCCGGATACTCTGGTAACTGTATTTGAGGAGCCGGCAGACGTGAAGATTTTCGACGGCTTCTGCGAGATGGACGAGACCTCCTTCCGGGAACTTTACAACTCCCTGAATCTGGCCATGACCTTCCGGGATTTCCAGCATATCCAGAATTATTTCAAAAATGAGGAGCACCGGAATCCGTCCATGACCGAGATCCGCGTGCTGGACACCTACTGGTCCGACCATTGCCGTCATACCACCTTCTCCACAGAGCTGACCGACGTAAGCTTCGGGGAGGGCTATTATAAGAAGCCAATCGAAGAGACCTATCAGCAGTATCTGGCAGACCGGGCGGAGATTTTTAAAGGCAGAAAGGACAAGTTTGTCTGCCTGATGGATCTGGCGCTGATGGCCATGCGGAAGCTGAAGGCCGAGGGTAAGCTTCAGGATCAGGAGGAATCTGATGAGATCAATGCCTGCTCTATCGTAGTTCCCGTGGAAATCGACGGAGAGACCGAGGAATGGCTGGTAAACTTTAAGAACGAGACCCACAACCACCCGACGGAGATTGAGCCCTTCGGCGGCGCGGCTACCTGTCTGGGCGGCGCGATCCGCGATCCGCTGTCAGGACGTACCTATGTATATCAGGCTATGCGTGTAACCGGAGCGGCAGATCCCACCGTATCGGTAAAGGAGACACTGAAGGGCAAGCTGCCCCAGAAGAAGCTGGTACGCGGCGCAGCCCACGGCTACAGCTCTTACGGCAACCAGATCGGTCTGGCTACCGGTTATGTAAAAGAGATTTATCATCCGAACTACGTGGCGAAGCATATGGAGATCGGCGCGGTCATGGGCGCAGCTCCCAGAAAGGACGTCATTCGTGAGACCTCCGATCCGGGAGATCTGATCATTCTTCTTGGCGGCGAGACAGGCCGTGACGGCTGCGGCGGCGCAACCGGATCCTCCAAGGTCCATACCGAGAAGTCCATCGAGACCTGCGGCGCTGAGGTGCAGAAGGGTAACGCTCCCACCGAGCGTAAGATCCAGAGACTGTTCCGTCGTCCGGAGGTAACCCGTCTGATTAAGAAGTGTAACGATTTCGGCGCAGGCGGAGTATCCGTAGCCATCGGCGAGCTGGCAGACGGCCTGAAGGTAAACCTCGACCTGGTTCCGAAGAAATACGCGGGACTGGACGGTACGGAGATCGCTATCTCCGAGTCCCAGGAGCGTATGGCTGTTGTAGTAGATAAAAAGGACGAGGCAGAATTTCTGAAATACGCTGCAGAGGAGAACCTGGAGGCTACCACCGTAGCTGTGGTCACCGAGGATCCGAGACTGGTGCTTTCCTGGAGAGGAAAGGAGATCGTGAATATCTCCCGCGCGTTCCTGGATACCAACGGCGCTCACCAGGAGACCACCGTAGCGGTAGACCTGCCCACCGAGCAGGATAAATACTTTGTAAGAAATGACGTCGAGGATGTCCGCGCCAAATGGCTGGATACCTTGAAGGATTTAAATGTATGCTCCCAGAAGGGCCTGGTGGAGATGTTCGACAGCTCCATCGGCGCAGGCAGCGTCCTGATGCCCTACGGCGGCAAATATCAGCTGACCGAGACCCAGGCCATGGTGGCGAAGCTTCCGGTGCTGAAGGGCAAGACAGACGTGGTTACCATGATGAGCTACGGCTTCGATCCGTATCTGTCCAGCTGGAGCCCCTACCATGGAGCAGTATACGCAGTCATTGAGTCTGTGGCAAGAATCGTGGCAGCAGGCGGAGACTACAGCAGGATCCGTTTCACCTTCCAGGAGTACTTCCGCAGAATGACCGAGGATCCCCACCGCTGGAGCCAGCCCTTCGCAGCGCTTCTCGGCGCTTACAGCGCGCAGCTGGGCTTCGGTCTGCCCTCCATCGGAGGAAAGGACAGTATGTCCGGTACGTTTAACGAGATCGACGTACCGCCTACACTGGTATCCTTCGCGGTGGACGTGGCCAGCGACAAGACCATCATCACACCGGAGCTGAAGAAAGCCGGTAATAAGCTGGTTCTGGTGCAGATTCACAGAGACGCTTACGATCTGCCGGATTACGGGGAGATCAAGGAGCTGTACGGCAAGTTCTTCGAGGATGTAAAGGCAGGCCGCATTCTGTCTGCCTACGCTCTGGACGGCTCCGGCCTGGCAGCCGCGGTCAGCAAGATGTCCTTCGGCAATCGCTTAGGCGTAAAGATCGAGGCCAATGTAGATAAGAGAGACCTGTTTACCGCAGGCTTCGGCGACATCGTAGCCGAGGTTCCCGCAGACAAGGTGGGCGAGCTTGGCGTAACCTATACCGTAATCGGTGAGGTGACCGAAAGCGGCTTCGCTTACGGCGATATGAAGATTGACACCGAGGAAGCGCTGAAGACCTGGGAGGAGCCTCTGGAGAAGGTATTCCCCACCACCGCAGTGGCAGGAGCCGAGAAGGTGGAAAGCCCGCTTTACAAGGCGGACAGCGTCTATGTATGCAAGCATAAGGTAGCGCGTCCCACCGTATTTATCCCGGTATTCCCGGGCACAAACTGTGAGTATGACAGCGCCAAAGCCTTTGAGCGAGCAGGCGCGGACGTGATTACCAAGGTATTCCGCAACCTGACTGCAGAGGATATCCGCGAGTCCGTAGAGGAATTTGAGAAGGCCATCAATCAGGCACAGATTATCATGTTCCCCGGCGGCTTTTCCGCAGGCGACGAACCGGACGGTTCCGCAAAGTTCTTCGCGACGGCCTTCCAGAACGCCCGCATGAAGGAAGCAGTGATGAAGCTCTTAAATGAGCGCGACGGACTGGCACTTGGTATCTGCAACGGCTTCCAGGCACTGATTAAGCTGGGATTGGTACCCTACGGCGAGATCGTGGGACAGAAAGAGGATTCTCCGACCCTGACCTTCAATACCATTAACCGTCACGTCTCCAAGATGGTTTACACCAAGGTAATGACCAACAAGTCACCGTGGCTTGCGGGCGCAGAGCTGGGCAAGACTTATGTAAATCCGGCTTCCCATGGAGAGGGACGTTTTGTGGCGAGCAAGGAGTGGATCGACAAGCTTTTTGCGAACGGTCAGGTAGCGACCCAGTATGTCAATCCGGATGGCGAAGCCAGCATGGACGAGTATTGGAATGTAAACGGTTCCTACGCAAGCATTGAGGGAATCACAAGTCCGGACGGACGTATCCTTGGCAAGATGGCGCACTCCGAGCGCCGCGGCGACTCCGTTGCCATCAATATTTACGGAGAGCAGGACATGAAGATCTTTGAGTCCGGCGTAGCATATTTTAAGTAAGACAAAGGAATGTTTATGGACACAAAAAAGTTTGAATTTTTTTGCAGTCGTGTAGCAGCAGGGGTAGGAATCCTAATCTTGGGATTCCTGTCCCTGTATAGTATTTTTTACACAAGAAAATTTCCAACCAATCATGACGAGATGCCGGTGCAGACCTGGGGCTCGCCGGTAAGTCTGGTGATTCTGGTGGTATTACTGATCGCGGCTGTAGGGTATCTCGGACACTGGATTTTAAAAAATGAGAAGCACCGGGAACGGAACATCCGCCTGTTGCTTGCCTTTACCTGTATCTATGCGGCAGTCTACGGAATCGTCTGGGCCTTTGCCTGCAAATACCACATGATGTGGGATCCGCAGTTGGTATCCTTCTGGGGCGATCAGCTGGCACACGGCATGAATGACGTCAGCGCCAGCGATATTGATTATCTGAGCTCCTATCCCCACCAGATGGGACTGATTGCGCTGCTGGAGCTGGTCTACCGGATCTGCGGTCCCGAGAACTATCACGCCTTTCAGGTGCTGAACGGGCTGGGCGCCGGAGCCATCGTATATCTGGGCTGCAAAATCATAAGAATGACCACGAAGCGTCAGGAGCCGGCAGTCTATTTTCTGCTCCTGATGTTGTGCTGTCATCCTTTATATATTTATGTGTGTTTTGTCTACGGAGAGGTGCTGTCTGTGTGCCTTTCTTTTCTTGCTGTTTACGCGCTTTTATTATATCTGGAGCGTCGGCAGATCCGCTACGGCGTGCTGCTGGGCGCGGCGCTGACCCTGGCCTGCCTGGTACGGAGCAACTGCTATATCGTCATTGCGGCCATCGCCTGCGTCCTTCTGGTAAAAATGATTTCCGACAAAAAGCTGCGTCACGGTCTGGTGCTGCTTCTGTGCCTTGCCATGTTTTTCATGAGCCATACGGCTCTTGATAAGTTCTATGAGCAACGGCTGGGCTTTTCATTGGAAAATGGTATGCCGACGGTGCTCTGGGTGGCCATGGGCCTGCAGGAGGGCGGAAGCGACGGCATTGAGCGGGAGGCCGGCTGGTACAATGGCTTTGCCTACGACGTCTTTGTGGACGAGTGCGGAAGAGATCAGGAGCAGTCGAAGCAGATTGGTATGGAAGCTGTGATGGAATCTCTGACGAATTTTAAAGAGCATCCGGCCTATGCCGCGGACTTCTTCTGGCGCAAGATCGGAAGTCAGTGGGTAGAGCCCACCTATTCTTGTCTGCAGGAGACCAACCGTAGAATCGAGGAGCGGAGCACCTTTATGGATCGGCTTTACAAGGGCGATCTCTGGCCGGGCTTTGTGCGCTTTATGGACGTATATCAGTCCGTGATTTATTTCGGAGCCTTTCTGTTCCTGCTTCTGATAATTCGAAAAAAGATTCCGGTGGAGCAGCTGTCTCTGCTGATTGTAGTTATCGGCGGTTTTCTCTTTTACGTTGTCTGGGAGGCAAAATCCAGGTATGTGTTGCCTTATTTTATTATGCTAATCCCCTCCGCCGCCTGCGGTTGGGATCTGTTCCTGCAGAAATTAGGAAGGCTATGGGAAAAATGCGGAGTCGGCAGACGGGTACGTGCCTTTGCGGCTAAGCTTCAGACAGAAAAGACTGAACAGCTCTTCAGCCGCGTCATCTTACTCCTGGCCGGACTGCCCACAGCTTTTCTGTTTCTGTACAGCCTGATTTTCACCACCATTTATGAGAGCAACGATCTGGAGGTACCGTCCCAGACGGTGGATCCGGTGCCGCTTATCCTCCTGTTTGTGGCGGCTTCGCTGGCAGCTCTCTGGATGGCGGGCCGGTGGATTCTGAAAAAGGAAGCAAACCGGAAGCGGAATCTCCACATCCTGCTGGGCGTGGTGCTGGCCCACTGCGCGGTGTTTTGCATCGCCTGGAATCTGTTGGCTCAGAGTGCGCTGCGGGCAGATCCCCTGTACATTCACGCCATCGGCGGCGGCTTTGCTTTAAGCGATCTGAACGAGAGCGCCATGGATTATCTCTACACCTATCCCCATCAGGCCGGACAGGCCCTTCTGGTGGAAATCGTGTACCGCATCTTTGGTTATGAGAATTTCTTCGCGTTCCGGATGGTGAATACGTTGGGCGTATTGGTATTTGTGGTCAGCGGTTGCGCGATTACGGGAGAACTGTTCCGGAAGGACCGGGCGCAGGTGAACTTCCTGCTGCTGGCGGCTGGCTGTGTTCCGCTTTTTGTGTATACAAACGTAATTTACGGAGAAGTTCTGGCAATTGCAGCAGTTTCCTTCGGCCTCTGGATGTTCCTGCGGTGGCTGCGGGAGGAAAAGCTGCGGGATCTGATTTTGATGATTCTGGCGCTTGTTTTCGCCGTTTATATGAAAAATAACGCGCTGATCGCGGCGGTAGCTATCATTCTTACGGCGCTGATAAAAGCCGTTGCGGAGCACCGGAAGAAGCTGGCCGTCTGGATGATTCCGTTCCTGGCCGCGCTATTGCTTTCGCAGCCGGCCATGACAAAGCTCTATGAGCACCGGAGCGGCTGGCCCCTCGACCGGGGCATGCCGAAGACGCTCTGGGTAGCCATGGGACTCCAGGGTGAGGGCATGACCGCGGGCTGGTGGAACGAGTACCCGGATAAGGTCTATAAGGAACAGGCAGGTTACAACCCGGAGGAGGCCGACGCCATTGCGAAGGAAGCCATCGCATTTTCCGTGAAGGGGTTTGCGGAGCATCCGAAGGCGGCAGTATCCTTCTTTGGCCATAAATTCGTGAGCCAGTGGAACGACGCCGGCTACGGCTGTGAAGTGAGCGCCGGAAGCCAGGATACTCCGCGGCTGGAATTCTGGATGAACAGTTATCAGTCGCTGATTTTCCTGGGAGCCTGTGCCTTTGCGGTACTGGCATGGAGACGAAGATACCGGATCGAAGCGTGTCTGCCGGTGTTGATCCTGCTGGGCGGTTATCTGTTCCATCTGGCCTGGGAGGTCAAGGGACGATATGGTCTGTTCTATTTTGTGCTGCTGCTTCCGGCGGCTGCAGAAGGACTGGCCGGACTTACGGAAAAAGCGTTGAAGAAGGAAAAAGCGGGGGAAAACGTTCATGAAGCATGAAAAAAAGTGGACGCTGGAGAGTCTGTCCTGTAAGGCTGTCTGGTTTTTGAGCACTCTGATTTTTCTGGTTTTGACGGTTACGAGTCTGATTTTTACCCGGTACTTTGTCGCGGATTATTCCATAGAGAAGCCTTATGTGAAAATAGCCTGGTTTCCGCTGATCCTTCTGGGGGCGGCGCTGTTGGGTCGGGTGATTTATCGGATTGCCTGCTGCATTTCAGAAGACGCGGTACGGGGAAAAAGACAGGTAAGGTGCCTGCTTCTTATCGTACTGATCTGGTGCCTGCTTTTTGGAGCTGTCTGGGTGCTCCTGGCAGCCAGCACGCCGGTGGCCGATCAGTATATGGTAGCCACCAGCGCCGAGCGCTTTGCACAGGGCAATTATGGCCGTCTGGAATATGGAAAATATCTGTATTACTATCCGTTTCAGGTGGGACTGACGGCCTGGGAGGAGCTGAATTTCCGGCTCTTTGGACTGCATAACTATACGGCTCTTCAGCTGGGAAATGTGTTTGCGATCCTGGGAACGGTCTATGCAGGCTACCGGATTGTGAGCCTTTTATTTGACAAAAGAAGAGTGGAAGCGTGCTACCTTCTGCTGATGGCGTGCTGCTTTCCGCTTCTGATTTTCAGCGCGTATATCTACGGGGATGTGCTTTCTATTTTTCTGTCCATGCTTGTGCTGTGGCAGACGCTCAGAATGGTAA